>JAVEEO010000191.1 GCA_030840415.1 Pseudonocardiales bacterium
CCGGTGGGCGTTCTGACCGGAGATTTCAACAACGACCCGCACAGTGCACAGTCCCTGCGTCGCGAGGATTTCGACGAGATCCACCAACATAGGACGCTTGCCGAAACTACCGAATTCCTTCGATCCCAAAAGGTGGCCGCGGTCGTGCCCGGCCATCCCACCGCGCTCGAATGGTCCGATCTGTTCGCGCAGTCCCTGGGCGTGCCAGGCAATCCGGTCGCCAGCCTCGAAGCCAGGTTCAACAAGCGGATCATGAAGGAGTACTGGGCTGAGCACGGGGTGCCCTGCGCCGACTGGTTCGAGTCGAAAGACCTCGAGTCGGTGCTCTCATGGGTAGCTGGCCGAGGATTTCCGGTAGTGCTCAAGCCGAACCGGTCCTCAGGCTCCTACAACGTCTTCGTATGCCGGAGCAACCAAGAGGTGGCCGCCGCCTTCGCGGCGATCACGACCGGACCGGACGTGGATGGGCATCGTTACGAGTCTGCTCTGGTCGAGGAATACCTCGACGGGGACGAGTACTTCATGAACCTGCTGCACGACGGATATGGAAGCAGCCTCATCTCGCTGGCCCGCTGCGAAAAGATCGAGCGTGGCGGGCATCTGAGCATCTACCGGAACATCTGGTCGATGGCGCTGGACGATCCGTTGGCCCGGGAGGTGCTGCCCCAGGTACAGGCCGCTAATGCGGCGTTGGGCGTGCGGGTGGGCATCAACGACACCGAGTTCAAGATGACCTCACGCGGCTTCCGGGTCATCGAGGTCAACAACAGGCTCCCCGGCGTCGGCATTCCCCGCATGATCCAGCAGTGTTCGGGCCTGAACTGCTACCAGGAGAATGTCCGGCTGTTCCTGGGGGAGTATCTGAGGCCGCTGGAGCAGTACCGCTTCGCCCGCCACTACTGCATATGTTGCCTGAGCAACGAAAGGCCTGGCCGGGTGCAGGCCTACACCGGCGTTGACGAGGTGACCAAGTTGCCGTCGTTCCACGACATGAGCGTGAGCGCGCGGGTCGGCGCGCATTGCCCGGAAACCAAGGACCTCATAAGCGCTTGGGGCCTGGTGTTCCTGGTCAACGAGGACGAGGCGCAACTTCAAGCAGACGCGGACGCGGTACACGCGCTGATGCAACTCCGGGTGGAGTAGCGGTCGAATGGAAAACAGGAATCCACCGGAGATGACGGTGCGCTCCGTCGCGCTCGGCTCATCCGTAGGGCTGGTGATGACCGCCGCCATCACCTACTTGGCCCTGTACTCGGGCGTAGCTATTTCCGCCGCGATCCCGGCTGCGGTGATCTGCACCGGGCTCATCCGAGTGGGCCTGATACGCGCCACCATCTTGGAGAACAACCTGGCGCAAACCATCGCCTCGGCGGGCGAGGCGGTGGCCGTGGGAATCGCGTTCACCATGCCCGCACTGATCTTGGTCGGAGTCCAGCACCAACTGTCCTACTGGCAAGTCAGCATAGTGGGCGCCCTGGGCGGCGTGTTCGGCGTGCTGGCCATGATTCTGCTGCGCCGCACCCTCATGACCGAGTCCCCCGGACTGAGCTACCCCGAAAGCGTGGCGGCAGCCAGGATCAGCCGCGTCGGCGGTGAACGGACGCAGAGCCTTACCCCGATGGCCTTCGCCGTGCTGGCGGGCGTCGTGTTCAAGCTGCTGGTGAGCGTCGTGCAGGTGATCGCCGGCACGGTCGAAGGGGCGCTCCGGGTAGCCGGCCGGCCGGTGTATTTCGGCTCCGACCTGTCGCTGGCTTTGGTCGGCGTCGGAGTCTTCGTCGGGATCGAATACTCGGCAAGCATGCTGCTCGGCGGCCTACTCTCCTGGCTTGTAGCCATTCCGCTGGTGGCGCCTGCCTCCCCCGCGGCGCAACCGCAGCTGGTATCGGTGGCCTGGCACACCTGGAATTCGGACGTCCGGTTCCTTGGGCTCGGTGCCATGATCGTCGGAGCGGTCTGGTCCATCGTGGAGACCTGGGACGTGATCAGCCGAGGGCTGCGGCACGCATTCGGGAAACTGCATGGCCCCCGCACCGGGCCAACCGAACGGATGCAGCGCGACGTCCCGATGGCGGCCGTGCTGCCGGCCCTGGCAGTGGCCACCGTCGGCACTTTCCTCCTGATGCGCACGGCGACCGATTCGACGCCGATCGGCGTCGCCTGCACCGTGGTGGTGATCGCACTCGTACTGACCGTCACAACGGTTTCCGGCTACGCCGTCGGGCTGGTCGGCAATTCGAACAACCCGTGCTCGGCACTGACGGTCTGCGCATTCCTCATCGCATCACTGCTGTTCATCACGCTCCACTTCTCCGGGCATGCGCGACTGATCACCGGCGTCCTGCTGATCTCGGCATTAATCTGCACCGCATCGGCGGTAGCTGGCGACACCGCACAGCACCTCAAGACCGGCGCGTTGCTCGGAGCGACACCGCAGCGGCAGGAGGTCGCCCAGCTGATCGGCGTCGTGGTATTCGCCCTGGTGATCGCACCCATCGTGGTGCTGCTGGTGCGCGGCTACGGGCTCGGCGGCAACGGACCGGGCGCCCTGCAGGCCCCCCAAGCCGTGTTGTTCGCCAGCCTGGCCGACACGGTTTTTGGCGAAGGCAGGCTGCCCTGGGCCATGGTCTGGACGGGGGTGGCGATCGGCGCCGGCGTCATCCTGCTCGGCCGCCTGCTCCTACTCGCCGGAGCGCGATTCCGGCTGTCTGTCATGCCATTCGCCATCGGAATGTACCTGCCGGTCAGTCTCACCGTGCCGATGTTCATCGGGGCACTGCTGCCGGTCCTGCTCCGCCGCAGCTGTGCCCGACACGATGCTCAATCCGGCGATGAGGCCCGCGACCGGTCCACCCTTCTGTGGTCCGGCCTGATCACCGGCGAGGCGTTGGTAGGCGTGGCCAGCGCGATACCGAGCTGGCTCGGCTGGCACCTGCCGGTACGGCTGATCGACAGTTATGCGCTGTCACTCGTGCTGTTCGGCCTGATTGTCCTGCTGACCCAACAGCTGTCGCTGCCAGCAAGCGTCCGAC
Organism: Pseudonocardiales bacterium; assembly: GCA_030840415.1. Classification (GTDB taxonomy): domain Bacteria; phylum Actinomycetota; class Actinomycetes; order Mycobacteriales; family Jatrophihabitantaceae; genus Jatrophihabitans_A. Next base: position 3,030 of record JAVEEO010000191.1, read on the forward strand.
AAGCCCGGTGGGCCCGGCCAGTCCACGACGATGGGAGGAAAGCGTGACGATACGGCAACCAGCACCGACCGAGCAGCGGATGGGGACGAGCCTGCCGACGCCCGTCAGCTGCTGGGGAGGAGAACCCCGGTGACTGCACTCGCGACGACGAGGGAAGGTAACCGTTACCGCGCTTACGGACCCCGTCAGCTTCCGGCAATCGGGCAGCGATACGGATTGTCCGCCGAAGTGGTGGAATCGATCGATGTGATCGCGCACGTGCTTCCGTTCCGGGTGAACGATCACGTGCTCGACAATCTCGTCGACTGGAACAACATCCCCGACGACCCAATGTTCCAACTGCTCTTCCCGCAGGCCGGCATGCTGGCCGACAACACCACTGCCCAGCTGCGCTCACTGGCCCGGCGCGGTTGGCCCCGGGCAGAGACCCAGCGGCTGACCACCGCGATCCGGCGCGATTTGAATCCACATCCGTCTGGCCAGATGGAACTGAACGTACCAATGGAGGCGGGCTCGAACTTCGCTATCCCTGGTTTGCAGCACAAGTACCGGGAAACGGTGCTGTACTTCCCGGCGCAGGGCCAGACCTGCCACGCCTACTGCACGTACTGCTTCCGGTGGGCGCAGTTCGTGGGGGATCCGGAATTGAAGTTCGCGACCGCCGATCCGAGCCAACTGGTGCGCTATCTCGGCGAGCATCCGGCCGTCACCGATGTGTTGGTGACCGGCGGGGATCCGCTGATTATGAGCACTGCGCGGCTAACCGCCCACGTCGAACCGCTGCTCGGTGTGGGATCGGTGCGCACAGTCCGCTTCGGCACCAAGACGCTCACCTTTTGGCCGGGCCGCTACGTCGACGATCAGGATTCAGCCGATCTGCTCGGGTTGTTCGAGAAGATCGTGGTTTCCGGGCGAACCTGCGCGGTGATGGCGCACTTCAGCCATCCGCGCGAGATCGACCAGCCGCTCACCATCGAGGCCATCCGGCGGATCCGCGACACCGGCGCCCAGGTCTTCTGCCAAGCGCCGCTGATCGCGCGGGTCAACGACGACCCGGCGGTGTGGGCCGACCTCTGGCGCCGCGAAGCGGCACTCGGCGCGGTGCCGTATTACATGTTCGTCGAGCGGGACACCGGCCCACACGACTACTTCAAGGTTCCGCTGCCCCGAGCCGTGCAGATCTTCCAGGACGCCTACCGGCAACTGCCCGGCCTGGCTCGCACAGTGCGAGGCCCAGTGATGTCGGCGACACCGGGCAAGATAGTGGTGGACGGCAGCTACCAGAGCAGCTCCTCCCAACGGCTCTACCTACGCTTTCTGCAGGCCCGGGATCCGGGCATCGTCGGACAACCCTTCACCGCGCGCTGCAGTCCCCACGCCAGCTGGTTCACCGAACTCGACTCCTTCGAGGCACCCCACCGGGTGCTCGCTGCTCTGGACAGCGGCGATCGGCGGCTGCCATCCACCTCCAGGGCAGGGATGTGACCGCGCTCGACGCGCTGGAACCGCGCTCCCGAGCGGGTACTGCGATGTCGCCGAACCTGCTGTTGAACGAGCAGGTTGCCGACCGGCGGCTACGCGGGCTGCCCACCCTGCACCTCGGCTTCGGCGAGGCCCGACTGCCGCTGTTGGCCGAACTGGCCCAAGTGTTCGTCGAAGCAGCGCGGCAGGCCAGTTACTCGCCGGTGGCGGGCACCGAAGCGGCGCGGGTGGCGGTCGCCGGATACTTCCAGCGGCGCGGGCTGGCCACCAACCCGTCCGATGTAGTGCTGGCACCGGGCAGCAAGCCGCTGCTGTTCGCGACGGTCGCCGCGCTGGATGGTGACGTGTACCTGCCCGCGCCGGCCTGGAACAGCTATGCGCCGCAGGTCAGGCTGGCCGGCCGCACTCCGATCGGGGTGCCGATCGGCGAGCGTTACGGCGGGCTGCCGGAGCCGCGCCTGCTCCGCGCTCGGATCGAACAGGACCGAGGGCTCGGTCGGCGCCCGGCCGCGGTGATCGTGAATTCACCGGACAACCCGACCGGCAGCGTTGCGCCGCGGGCGGTGCTCGCCGAGTTGTGCGCGGTTGCATCCGCTGCCGGGCTGACAGTGATCTCCGATGAGATCTACCGAGATCTGTTGCACACATCCGAGCCGTACGTGAGTGCGGCTGAGCTGTTGCCCGAACGGACGGTGATCTGCACCGGGCTGTCCAAGAGCCTGGCCATCGGAGGCTGGCGAATCGGCACTGCCCGCTTCCCGGCCAGCAGCTACGGCAATGAACTGCGTGATCAGGTGTTGGCCCTGGCCAGTGACCTGTGGTCGACGATGGCTGCGCCGATGCAGGCGGTTGCCGCCTATGCCTTCGCCGAACCACCGGCCGTTACCAATCGGCTACGGCAAAGCCGGCGGTTGCACGCCAGCCTGGCCCGCGCCTGCTGCCAGGTCTGCCAATCACATGGTGCGGCGGTTCGCGAGCCGGCTGGCGGCTTCTACGTCTACGTCGACTTCACCGAGCGACGCTCGGCGTTCGCCCGCCACGGCGCGACGGATTCGGCCTCGCTGGCCCGGCTGCTGCTGGATGATTACGGGGTTGCGGTGCTGGGCGGCCATCATCTCGGCGACGCCCCCGAACGGCTCGCCTTCAAAATCGCCACTACTGGCTTCATCGGTGATACTGACGAGGAACAACTGGCCGCGCTCACCGCGGCGAATCCGGCTCGGTTGCCGCATGTCCGGGACCGGTTGCGTTGGCTGGACGAGGCACTGGCCGGCATCGGCGGCGACGCCCGGACCACATCGACTGGGTGCCACTCGGCCTAGGCGCGTGCTGCGCCAGCAGCTTCCGGTGGGCGACCGCACCGTACAGCCGGCGTTGCGGCGCCTTACCGCCGTACAGCCGACTAGCCGTAGCAGCTCAGTGTCACAATCAACCGAAGCAGGCGTAACCCGTCATCCGAAGCAATACACCTTCTCGGAGCCGCCTTAGGGAATCGAACCCTAGACCTTCTCATTACGAGTGAGACGCTCTGCCGACTGAGCTAAGGCGGCGCACGGCGAACCGCGACCGTCGAAGTCTAGCCGGTCGGCCGCGGACGCCCGCAATCCGGGCAGGTCCGGCGCCGAACCGACCCGGTTGCCAGCGGGCACCGCACGGGCCGCAGCACACCCACAGGATGGCCACAGGATTGCCACAGCCGGCGGCTAGGCCAGGCTCGCATTCTGCGAAGGTGACTGCTACCAGCGCCTCCCGCCCCTCGTCCCTGCTGCGAACCGACGGCACCCCGGTCCGGGTGCTGGTCGTCGACGACGAACCCAACCTGGCCGACCTGCTCACCATGGCGCTGCGCTACGAGGGCTGGGAGATCCGGGCCGCCCACGACGGCCTGAGCGCGGTCCGGGCGGCCCGGGAGTTCAAGCCGGACGCGGTGGTGCTGGACGTGATGCTGCCCGACCTCAACGGCCTGGAGGTGCTGCGCCGACTGCGCGACGACGCGCCCAACCTGCCGGTGCTGTTCCTGACCGCCAAGGACGCGGTGGAGGACCGGATCGCCGGGCTGACCGCCGGCGGCGATGACTACGTCACCAAGCCGTTCAGCCTGGAGGAGGTGGTGGCCCGGGTCCGGGGCCTGATGCGGCGCACCTCGATCGCGGCCGCGCACAGCGGCTCGGTGCTCAGCGTCGGCGACCTCACCCTGGACGAGGAGAGCCACGAGGTCACCCGGGCCGGCGAGGAGATCGCGCTGACCGCCACCGAGTTCGAACTGCTGCGCTACCTGATGCGCAACTCCCGCCGGGTGCTGTCCAAGGCCCAGATCCTGGACCGGGTGTGGAACTACGACTTCGGCGGCCAGGCCAACGTGGTCGAGATCTACATCTCCTACCTGCGCAAGAAGATCGACGCCGGACGCGAACCGATGATCCACACCTTGCGCGGTGTCGGCTACGTGCTGCGCCCCGCGAGCTGAGGTGGCCGCCCGCACTGGCCGGCGGCCGCGGCCGTTCCGCGACTGGACGCTGCGGACCCGGCTGATCGCCAGCTTCCTCGGACTGCTGGTCGTGCTGTGCGCCGGGATCGGATTCTTCACCGAGGTGGCACTGAGCCGGTCGTTGACCGGCCAGCTGGATAAGCAGTTGTCGGCCTCCGGCGGCATGTCGGCGCGCGATTCCGACCACCAGCGCGCCGGCCCCAACTCGGGTCCGGACGGCAATCCGGGGCGCTACCTGCTGCCGCCGGGCAACCCGATCGGCAGCGTCGGCGCGGTGATCGACCACGGCACGGTGGTCTCCTCGGCGATGCAGGATGGCAACGACGCCCGTCCGGCGCTGAGCGACGCCGTGCGGCAACGTCTGCTCACCCTGCGCGCCGACGGCGAGCCGCGGTCGGTGGAACTGCCCGGCCTCGGCGACTACCGGGTGATCGCCCGGACGATGCCCGACGGCGACGTGCTGGTGTCCGGCTTCTCACTCGCTGAGGTGTCGAACACGCTGGCCGACCTGACCCTGACCATCACCGCGCTGGCCGCACTCGGCCTGGTGATCGCGGGCCTGGTCGGCACCCTGATCCTGCGGCTGGCCCTGCGGCCGCTGCAGCGGGTCACCGCGACCGCCAGCCGGGTCGCCGAGCTGCCGCTGGACGAGGGCGAGGTGGCGCTCGCCGAGCGGGTGCCCGATCCCAACCCGCACACCGAGGTGGGCCAGGTCGGCGTCGCGCTGAACCGGATGCTCGACAACATCGGCGAGGCGCTGAACGCCCGGCACCGCAGCGAGACCCGGGTACGGCAGTTCGTCGCCGACGCCAGCCACGAGCTGCGGACCCCGCTGGCCTCGATTCGGGGTTACGCAGAGCTGACCCGGCGCAGCCGGGACGCCGCGCCGCCGGATATCGCGCACGCGATGAGCCGGGTCGAGTCCGAGGCCGGCCGGATGACCACCCTCGTCGACGACCTGTTGCTGCTGGCCCGCCTCGACGCCGGCCGGCCGCTGGAGTCGGCGGAGGTCGACCTGACCCGGCTGGCGGTGGATGCCACCAGCGACGCCCACGCCGCCGGGCCGCAGCACCGCTGGCAACTGGTGGTTCCCGACGAACCGGTGCTGGTGCTGGGTGACGCGCCGCGGCTGCACCAGGTGCTGACCAACCTGCTGGCCAATGCCCGGACCCACACCCCGCCCGGTACCACGGTGCGGATCTCCCTGCAGCAGCAGGACAATTGCGCGGTGCTGGCAGTGCACGACGACGGTCCCGGCATCTCCGCCGAGCTGATGCCAGACATCTTCGAGCGATTCTCCCGCGGCGAGCAGTCCCGCTCGCGCACCGCCGGCAGTACCGGGCTGGGCCTTGCCATCGTGGCTGCCGTAGTGGCCGCGCACCACGGCCGGATCATGGTGCACAGCCTGCCCGGCGACACGGTGTTCACCGTCGAGCTGCCACTGCATGGCAACCGTTTAGCCGCCTCACAGAGTGTGGCAAGCTTGGCCGGCAATTCTGTGTGACATGAGCGCAGATATCCTTTCCGCACCAGCCCGATCTCCGTACTACGGACCGTCCGCCAGCCGCCGTCCCGGGGCACGTGGCGCCCTGGACGGTTTCGTCAGAGGCCGGGCCGCGGACCCGGCCTGGGTCCGGCCGTCGGTGCTCGCCCTGCTGGTGGCGACCGCCCTGCTCTACCTGTGGGGGCTGGGCGCGTCCGGTTGGGCGAACTCGTTCTACTCGGCCGCGGCACAGGCGGGCTCGGCCAGTTGGAAGGCGATGTTCTTCGGATCCTCCGATGCCGCCAACTCGATCACCGTCGACAAGCCGCCCGCCGCGCTGTGGATCATGGCGCTGTCGGTGCGGATCTTCGGCCTGAGCTCGTGGAGTGTGCTCGTCCCGCAGGCATTGGAAGGCGTCGCCGCGGTCGGCCTGCTGTACCTGGCGGTACGGCGCACCTCGGGCCCGGCGGCCGGCCTGATCGCCGGCGCGGTGCTGGCCACCAGCCCGGTCGCCGCGCTGATGTTCCGGTTCAACAACCCGGATTCGCTGCTCGTGCTGCTGATGGTGGCCGGTGCGTACTGCCTGGTCCGAGCACTGGAAACCGCCTCGACGAAGTGGTTGGTGCTGGTCGGCGTGCTGACCGGGTTCGGCTTCCTGACCAAGATGCTACAGGCGTTGCTGGTGGTTCCGGCGTTCGCGCTGGTCTACCTGGTCGCAGCACCCAACCCAGTGCGCAGGAGGATCGGCCAACTGCTGGCCGCCGGTGCCGCCCTGGTCGTGTCGGCCGGCTGGTGGATCGCCATCGTGTCACTGGTGCCGGCCGCTGACCGGCCCTACATCGGCGGCTCGCAGAACAACTCGATCCTCGAACTGACCCTGGGCTACAACGGGTTCGGACGGCTGACCGGCAACGAGACCGGCAGCGTCGGCGGTGGCGGGGGAACCACCGGACGGTGGGGCAGCACCGGCGCGCTGCGGCTGTTCGGCTCGGAGATGGGCACCCAGATCTCCTGGCTGCTGCCCTCGGCGCTGCTGCTGCTGGTCGCCGGGCTGGTGTTCACCGGCCGGGCCGCGCGCACCGACCGCAACCGCGCGGCGCTGCTGATGTGGGGCGGCTGGCTGCTGGTGACCGCCGTGGTGTTCAGCTACGCCAAGGGCATCATCCACCCGTACTACACCGTGGCGCTGGCACCGGCGATCGGCGGCGTGATCGGCGTTGCCGCGACCGTGCTGTGGCGCCACCGGGACCGGCTGGCCGCCACCGGCCTGCTGGCAGCCGCCGTGCTGCTGGCCGGGGTCTGGGAGTACGTGCTGCTCGACCGGACGCCGACCTGGCTGCCCTGGTTGCGCTACGCCGTGCTGATGGCCGCTGCCGGCAGCGCGCTGATGCTGCTGGTGGTCTCGCGGCTGGCCCGCCGGGCCGGGCTGCTGGTGATCACGGTGGCGCTGATCGCCTCGCTGGCCGGCCCCACCGCCTACGCGGTGTCGACCGCCCGCACCCCGCACACCGGCTCCATCCCGAGTGCCGGCCCGGCCGCCACCGGTGGCTTCGGCGGTCCGGGCGGCGGCGCCGGCGGCCCGGGTGGCCAGCGGTTCAACGGCCAGCGGCCCGGCGGCTTCGGAGCGCCGCCGAACGGCGCGCCGACGGGTGGCTTCGGTCAGAACCCGGGTGGCACCGGCCAGGCGGCAGGCGGCGCGAACCGGGCCGGCGGCATGGGTGGCCTGCTCGATGCCAGCACCCCGTCCGCGGCGGCGGTCGCCGCGCTGAAGGCGAACGCCTCGAGCTTCACCTGGGTGGCCGCGGCAATCGGCTCGCAGAGCGCGGCCGGCGTCCAACTGGCGACCGAGCAGCCAGTGATGGCGATCGGCGGCTTCAACGGCAGCGATCCGTCCCCCACCCTGGCGAAGTTCCAGGCGCTGGTGTCCGCCGGCAAGATCCACTACTTCCTCGGCGGTGGCCGTTTAGGCGGTGGCTTCGGGGGAAACCAGAGCGGCGGCAGCAACTCCTCCGCGCAGATCAGCAGCTGGGTGCAGAGCAACTTCACCGCGGTCACCGTCGGCGGCACCACCCTGTACGACCTGACCCAGCCCACCGGCTGACCAGCACGTCCAGCGCACCCTCCCGCTGGATGGCCACCGTGCCCCGGATGCCTGCCGCGCCCGGGGCACGGTGCTGCGCGTCCGGCGCGCCATCCGACACCGCGGGCCGGCAATGCAGCGACGGTTAACAGGCAGTGCACAGGCTCGCCACAACGCCCCGCAAGCGACCCGGCCGAGGCTTGGGCCATGACCTCGCTAGCAGCGCGCAATCGGTTTGCCGTACAGCCGGAATCGGATCGGCTGACCCTCGACGTGACCATTCCGGTGTTCAACGAGGAGG
>JAVEEO010000214.1 GCA_030840415.1 Pseudonocardiales bacterium
CGGGATACAGACCCCGCCAAGGTAGAAGCCCCACTGGTTGTACCAGGCATCCCGTACCGGTTGAACGTTGTACCCCGAGTAGGTGATCGGGCGGCGGCGGCCCCCAGGCCGGGCCAGTGGTCCGTTCCATGCCACCGGTTGCGGAGTGCCCCAACCCCACGGCGGAGCACCGTCTCCCCACGGTGCCATCGGCCATGCCAGTCATCGGCCGGGACCGCCCCATGCCAGCCCGGGCCGTATGCACTGCTGTTCTGCGACAGCCGTTTTGGAAGCCCCCGACGACGCCCGACGCTAGGAGCGTCAGATATGAGAGCTTTTCACGCCCGCTGTCAATCCGCCGCTGTCAATCCGCTGCATCCTGCAGCACCGGGTATTGGGGACGGACGGCCGCCTAGCGTCCCTGCCGGGCGGCCGCCTTGTCGCTTGCCGTTACAGCGGAATCCAGATTCCGAAGAACCAGAAGCCCCACTGGTTGAAGCCCGGATCCCATATCGGTTGCTCGTTGTAGCCCCAATAGTTGATCGGCCCCGGCGGCGGGCCGCCCAGCGACGGGAAGGGCCCGCCCCAGTCGGGCGGAGGGGGCGCCCCCCAGCCCCACGGCGCGGGTCCATCACCCCACGGCGCACCGCGGAAACCCCTGAACGCGTCAGGCGGCGGCGGTCCACCGCGCCAGTCACCGGGTCCGCCACGTTGCCAGTCACCGGGTCCGCCACGTTGCCAGTCGCCCGGTCCGCCGCCCTGCGGTCGGTCGGGTCGTCCGTCGCCGGGCTGCCCACCGCGCTGCGAAGGGCCGCCCTGCGGTGGACCCGCGGGCTGGTGAGGATCTCCCAGCTGCTGCGGACGACCGCTCCCCGGGTCACCCTGTTGACGTGGTGGGGCAGGTCTACCACCCCCAGGCCCGCCGGCGGGTCCCCCGCATGCCGGCTGACAACCGCCACCACCGCCCTGGCCGCCCTGGTCCGCGTATGCCACACCTGAAGCCAGCCCCGTCAAGGCCAGGCCCAAGCCGGCGGCGAGAGAGACTCCCGCGGCGACTTTCCTCAGGCTCATCGTGCAACTCCTTGTCCGGAGATGTTGACTTCGATTTACCCCGACGGCCCGACGTTAGGTAGCCTATCTATGAATCAGCTATGTACGCGCTGGTAATGGTCTGGACGGACGTAATGTGCCTGTCCAGCTGCGGTTTTCGCGTCATGAACGGCAGAACACCAGACGGCCGCGCGTCGGAAGCGCGGCCGTCTGCGTGATCGCTCGCCGATTCCGCCCAACGGGACCGGAGGGCGGCCCGCCCGACGTGTACGGTGTCGACCGCTGCCATGTGTCGGGGCGGAATACCTGCAGACATCCCGACGTTTGGGAGAGTGGCGGCTGACCTGGCATAATGGCCCGCCAGACACCTGGTTCCGGTTCACGTCTGATCCCATGACATTCGGCAGGCGACCCGGCGGCCAACGATCGAAGAGGACACCATGAAATCCGGTATTCACCCTGCTTACGTTGAGACCACCGTGCACTGCGGGTGCGGCAACACGTTCACCACGCGCAGCACAAAGCAGAGCGGACAGATCGTCGTTGAGGTCTGCTCGCAGTGCCATCCCTTCTACACCGGCAAGCAGAAGATCCTCGACAGCGGCGGCCGCGTCGCCCGCTTCGAGAAGCGCTACGGCAAGCGCAAGGCTGCGTCGGCGGACAAGGCCGAGGCCGACAAGTAGCTGCTTTCCCGACGCCCGATCTGTCGCTGGGGCAATCTCTCATCCGCGAGGTGCTCGCCAGCGCAGGCCGGGCGTTGGTTTGCGTTCGGCAGCTCGAGACGAGTAAGAGGACACACATGGCGCAGCGGATCAGCACCGACACCGGCGTGTCCGCCATCGACGCGCTGGTGAGTGAGCACACTGACCTCGAACGACAGCTGGCAGAGCCGGACCTGCACTCCGATCCGGCAAAGGCCCGAAAGGTGGGTCGGCGGTTCGCCCAGGTGGCTCCGATCGTGGCCACCTACCGCAAACTCGAGGCCGCCCGAGGCGACCTTGACACCGCCCATGAGCTGGCCGCTGACGACGAATCGTTCGCCGAGGAAGTGACCGACCTGCAGGAGCGTGTCGAGGAATTGGAAACCCAGCTGAGCGACATGCTGGCACCTCGTGACGCCCACGATCCGGACGACGTCCTGCTCGAGGTCAAGTCCGGCGAAGGTGGGGAAGAGTCTGCGTTGTTCGCCGCAGACCTTGCCAGGATGTACATCCGCTACGCCGAGCGGCACGGCTGGAACGTCACGGTTCTCGACGAGACCACATCCGACCGGGGTGGCTACAAGGAAGCCACGCTGGCCATCGCGAGCAAGGGGGATTCAGGTGACGGCGTCTGGTCCCGCCTGAAATTCGAGGGCGGCGTGCACCGTGTGCAGCGGGTCCCGGTGACCGAGTCGCAGGGACGAGTGCATACGTCGGCGGCAGGCGTGCTGGTCTATCCCGAGCCCGAGGAGGTGGGCCAGGTCACGATCGACGAGTCGGATCTGCGCGTCGACGTGTACCGCTCCTCCGGCAAGGGCGGCCAGGGCGTAAACACAACTGACTCCGCTGTCCGCATCACCCATCTGCCCAC
>JAVEEO010000222.1 GCA_030840415.1 Pseudonocardiales bacterium
CTCGACGGCCGTGGTGCGTGGCACCGTCTCCCAGCGCGGTGCCACTCTGAACGGCGGCAACCCGATCAAGACCGGTGAGGTGCAGATCAACCTGGTGTCGGGCACCTCCAGCTTCGCGGTGACCAGCGCCAGCAAGCCCGACGACCGGCTGGGCCAGTTCGAGATCGACGGCGTGCCGCCGGGCACCTACACGCTGAGCGTGAACCGGCGGGGTACCAGTCCCACCTCGACCATCGTCACCCTGGGCGCGGGCGAGGTCCGGGTCTACAACCCGGTGCTGGCCGCGCCGGCCTCGATCAGCGGGGTGGTGGCCACCGCCGACGGCCAGCTGCGCCCCGGCTGGGTGGTGCAGCTGTACCTGGCCAGCCAGTACCCCACGGTGATCACCCGGACGGTCACCACCGACAGCGCCGGACGCTATCTGCTGGCCGACGTCGACGCCCCGCAGAGCTACGTGATCGAGGCCCGGCCGACCGCCTCGGCCGCCGCGCAGGGCTCGGTCACCCGCCAGATCAACGCCAGCGAGCAGCTGAGCGTCGACATCCCCGTGCCGAACCCGGGCGGCTGAGCGCGATGACCTCCTCCGGATTCGAGCGGCGCCGGCCAACCGGTGCCGAGCCGCCGCCGCAGGCCAACCTGCGCGCGGTCAGCCGGACCGGTGCCGGCAACACCGTGGTGGTCGAACTCGGCCTGGTCAACGAGGCCGACCATCCCCGGCTGCTGACCGTGACGGTGCTCGGCCTGGACCCGGCCTGGCTGCCGTTGCCGCTGCACGTCGGTCCGGTCGCGGTCGGCGCCAGCCGGGTGGTCGAGCTGGTGCTGCGGCCGCCCTCGGGCACCCTGGCGGCTCGCTACCCGTTCGCGGTGGCGGTGCAGGCCAGCGACCCGGCCAGGCCCGGCGTCCCGACCGCCACCGCCATGGCCGAGGGCTCGCTGGTGGTGGACGAGCCGAGCCGGCTGAGCATGGAGGTCAGCCCGACCGAGTCCAGCGCGGTGTTCGGACGCCGGATCGAGGTGCTGCTGCGCAACACCGGCCAGAGCCCGGCCCGGGTGGAGCTGCGTTCCGAGGTATCCGACGGCGCCTCGCTGCGGCTGAGCCGGCACCGGCTGGAGGTGCTGCCCGGCCACTCGGCCCGGGTGCGCGGCCGGCTGACACTGACCCGGCCCCGGATGTTCGGCGGCCGGGCCCGGCACCCGTTCCTGGTGGCGGCGCGCGGCCTCGGCGCCCCGACCAGCGTGACCGGCGCGGTCACCTCGCGGCCGATGTTCAGCCCGCTCGGGGTGAAGCTGCTGGCCATCGCCACCGTGCTGGGACTGTGGGTGACGCTGGCCGGGGTGGGCATCCCGCTGCTGGCCAAGTCCATCCGGGGCAACCAGGCCAGTCCGCAGGCCGCCGGCGCGAAGGCCCAGCCGTCCGGGTCGGCGGCCCCCGGCGGTTCGGGCTCGAAGTCCGGGAGCGGGTCGAAGTCCGGCGCCGGGGCGAAGCCCGGCACCGGCTCGGGTGCTGGATCGGCGCCGGGCAAGGGCACCCCCGCTCCGGTGGTCGCCGCCCAGGCCACCGGCGTCCGGCTCAACGGCATCGTGACCGGCACCGCCCCGGCCGGCGTGAAGGTGTCGCTGCAGCCGACCTCGCTGGTGGACGAGAAGGCCGCCGGCGCCCAGCCGATCGGCGCGTCCGCCAAGGCCATCACCAGCAGCCGGCTGGTGGTCGGCAAGATCCCGGCCGGGCAGCTGGCGGTCAGCGCCCGGGCCGCGGTCTCGGTCCGGCAGTCCACCCTGACCCGGCAGAACGGGGCCTGGTCGTTCGCCGGGGTCACCGCGCCCGGCTACTACCTGCTCACCTTCGCCAAGGCCGGCTACCAGACCCGGCAGTACATCCTCAACGCGGCCGACGCCGACGCCACCGAGCCGCTGCCGGTCGCCATGGCAGCCGGCCACGGCAGCCTGACCGGCCGGATCAGCGGCCCGGCCGGCGCGGTGGGCGGGGCCACCATCACCATCAGCGACGGGCAGAACGTGGTGGCCACCAGCTCCACCTCCTCCGGCACGGTGGGCAACTGGAAGGTCGACGGGCTGTCCACCCCGGGCACCTTCCTGATCAGTGCCAGCAAGGACGGCCTGAGCCTGGAGTCGGCGCTGGTCACCCTGACGGCGGGCCAGTCCAAGTCGCTGAACCTGAGCCTGAAGTCGGGCATGGGCTCGCTGGTCGGAACCGTCGAGGGCACCGACAGCCTGGGCGTCACCGGCGGGGTCGGCGGCGTCACCGTCACCGCGACGAACGGCACCATCACCCGCACCGCGACCACCGTCACCAGCGGACCGGTCGGCCGCTACACGCTGCCGGCGCTGCCGGCGCCCGGCAAGTACACCGTGACCTTCGCCCTGGACGGCTTCCTGCCGCAGACCCAGCAGGTCACGCTGGGCACCGGGCAGTCCAAGGCGGTGGCGGACGCGATGCTGAGCCCGGCCAACACCGTGGTCGGCGGCACCGTCACCGATGCCGCCGGCCTCGGCCTGGTCGGCGCCGGCCTGGTGCTGACCGGCCCGTCGAACACCTACAAGACGATGAGCGTGTCCAACCCGCTCGGCTCGTTCCGGTTCAACGGGGTGACGCCGGGGACCTACGTGCTGGGCGCGGAGCTGTACGGCCGGATCACCAGCTACGCCACCGTCACCGCCAAGGTCGGCGGCACCGATCCGGTGGTGCTGAAGCTGGCCGAGACGCCGGGCGGGGTGCTGCCGGCCAGCTCGCACGTCCGGGGCCGGATCACCGACGCGCGCAGCGGCGGCCCGCTCAGCTGCGACCAGGCCGACGACTACGACCCGACGCTGCCGCCGGGCAGCAAGGCCAACGTGGACCTGTGCAAGCTCGACGTCGGGGTGGACGTCTCCCAGCAGGCCGTCGACGCCGCCTGCGCGGTGGGCGGCACGCCTAACCCGATGGTGGTCTGCGGCGTCGACCCGACGACCGAGTACACCGTCCCGTCGATCGACCTCAAGCCGGTGACCGGGTTGCTGCCCGGCCTGCACCACCTGGTGGTCAGCGCCCCCGGCTACGAGGGCGGCAAGGTGGACGTGCAGGTCCCGTTCGGCGGCACCATCGAGGCCCCGCAGTTGGCGCTGTACCCGTCGGCGACGGTGGTCGGCACCATCAACGCCGCGGTGGGCAGCCTGAGCACCGGGCCGGACCTAACCAAGGCCGACGATCCGGACGAGCCGGTGCCCACCGGCCAGGACTACGCCCACCAGGTCGACTACCGCACCTGCGTGGTGGTGCGGCCGGCCAACCCCGCACCGGCAACGCCGCCGACCTGCGGCCTGGTGCCGCCGGCCGCGGGTTCGACTGCCGGTGCTGGTTCAGTGCCGACCTGCGCGCCGGTGCCGGCGGTCGGCAAGTGCTCGCTGACCTCGGTCTCGGACGGCTCGTACACGGTGCGCGGCCTGGCGCACGGCACCTACCTGGTCTACGTCCACCCGCTCAACCCCGAGTACCGGCCGGTCGCCGGCGCCCAGGTGATCCTGGATCGCGGTGCCACCGGCCGCTACGACGCCAACCTGCACCGGCTGGCCCGGCTGGTGCTGTCGGTGCTGGCACCCAACGACTCGGGCGGCCTGGTGAACGCCACCGACCCGGTGCCGGTCACCGTCACGCCGGCACCGGTGGCGGCGCAGCCGGTGCTGCAGACCGGGGTGGCCGGCCGGATCCGGATCGTGGCGCTCGGCGCCGGCTCGCACATCGTGGCGGCCTCGCGAGGCGCCAACAGCGGCAGCATG
>JAVEEO010000243.1 GCA_030840415.1 Pseudonocardiales bacterium
GCCGTCGATGTTGACCCTGTTCGCGGTCTGGGCCGAGCGGGCCGGTGCGGCGGACCGGTTGAGCAGCCTGCGACGGGTCTTCGCCAGCGGCGAGGCACTCAATCCCAGCCAGGTCGAGCAGCTCCACCGGCTGCTCCCAGCCGCCGAGCTGGTCAATCTCTACGGCCCGACCGAGGCCACCGTGGACGTCAGCTGGCAGCCCACCCGGGAGCTCGGCAAGCCGGCCCGGATCCCGATCGGCTTGCCGATCGACAACCTCCGGCTGTACGTGCTGGACGAGCGGGGCAATCAGGCGCCGATCGGGATGCCCGGTGAGCTGCACATCGCCGGCGTCGGGGTGGCGCGCGGGTACCGGAACCGGCCGGAGCTGACGGCCGAGCGGTTCTTCGACGGCGCGAGCGTGGGCGAGCGACGGCTGTACCGCACCGGTGACCTGGCGCGCCGGCTGCCCGACGGCCGGCTCGACTACCTGGGACGGGTGGACCTGCAGGTCAAGGTGCGCGGCTTCCGGGTCGAGCCGGGCGGGATCGAGGAGCGGCTGCGAGCGCATCCGGCCGTCGCCGATGCTGCGGTGGTCGCCGTCGACGACGGCTGGCAGACTTCGCTGCGCGGCTTCGTGGTGTTGCGCGAGCAGCTGTCCGAGGCGGCGCTGAAGCAGCATCTGCGCCAGACGCTGCCCGAACACGAAGTGCCAGGCCGAATCCTGGTGCTGCCGGAGTTGCCCCTGACTCCCAATGGAAAACTCGACCGGGCCTGGCTGGCCGGCCCGGATGCCAGCCGGCCCCGGGCCGGTGCCCATGTCGAGCCGCGGACCGCCACCGAGCGCACCCTGGCCCGGATCTGGCGGGAGGTGCTGGGCAAGGACCGGATCGGCGTGCACGACAACTTCTTCGCCCTGGGTGGCAATTCGATCCACTTCGTCGAGGTGCTGGCCAAGTCGCGGGCCGCCGGCCTGGACTTCAGCTTCGCGCAACTGTTCCGGGCCCAGAGCATCGCCGCGCTCGCCGACAGCATCGGCGACGAGGCCGCCACCGAGCAGGCCGATGTGGCCAGCCGCGGCGGCTTCCAGCCATTCGAGCTGATCTCGGCCGAGGACCGGGCACTGCTGCCCGCCGATGCCGAGGACGCCTACCCGCTGTCGATGTTGCAGGCCGGCCTGATCTTCCAGACCGAGATCACCGGCGGCCTGGGCCAGTACCACGACGTGCTCAGCTACTCGATCAGCGGATCCTTCGACGAGCCGGCCTTCACCGAGGCGGTCCGGTTGCTCAGCCTGCGCCACCCGATGCTGCGCACCACCTATCACCTCACCGGCTACCGCGAGTTCCTCCAGGTGGTGCACCGCGAGGTACCGCCGCCGCTGTCGGTGGCCGACCTGCGCGGGCTGGACGAGCCGGCCCAGGCGGACTGGCACGAGCGCTGGCTGGCAGCCGAGAAGGCCCGCCGCTTCGACTGGGAACAGGGCGACCTGGTCACGCTGCACGTGCAGATCCTCAGCGACGAGCACTACCGCTACACCGTCAGCCAGCACAACTCGGCCCTGGACGGCTGGAGCATCAGCCTGCTGCACACCCAGCTGTTCCAGCTCTACCACCAGCTGCGCGCCGGTACCGAGCCGGCTGATCAGATCGCGGACAACCACCTGCGCAACTTCATCGGCCTGGAACGCGAGGCGCTGCGCTCGCCGGAGTCACGGGACTTCTGGCTGCGGGTGCTGGACGGTTCCTCCGCCACCGTGGTGCCGCGCCAGCCGGGCGCCCGCGACACCGACGACTTCCGGGTGGTGCTGGCCGACGTGCCACTGCCGGCCGGCCTGACCCAGCGGGTCGGCGCGCTGGCCGATGCGCTGTCGGTGCCGTTCAAGGACGTGCTGCTGGCCGCGCACCTGAAGGTGCTCAGCCTGGTGTCCGGCAGCGATGAGGTAACCACCGGCTACGAGCACAGCGGCCGCCCGGAGCTGCCCGGCGCCGAGACCACGCTGGGACTGCACCTGAACACCGTGCCGTTGCGGCTCACCCTCGGCACGGCCTCGGCCACCGAAGCAGCCGGGGCAGGTGAGACCTGGGCCGAGCTGATCGGCCGGGTCTATCGGGCTGAACTCGACCTGCTGCCGCACCGCCGATACCCGATGGCGAAGATGAAGCAGGATCTGGGCACCCAGCGGATGCTGTTCGACACCACCTTCAACTTCACCCACTTTTACCTGATGAAGAACCTCACGCAGCTGCCGGAGTTCTCGCTGATGCAGGTTCGGGTCGATTCCGAAACCGAGTTCTCCTTCCGCACCGAGTTCTCCCGGCACTTCGTCGACGACGAGCTGCGATTGAGCCTGCACTACCACAGCCATCTCTACGACCAGGCGCAGATCGATCGGATCGGCGGCTATTTCGTCCGGGTGCTGGAGCTGATGGCGGCTGAGCCGGCCGCCTCGCACACCGCGCGTTCGTTGCTGGCCCTGGACGACCTGACCCTGATCGGCATCGCGCTGCCCAGCAGCCCGGCGGCGATCCCGGCCGCGGAGCCGGCCGGACCCGTCAGCCGGAGCA
>JAVEEO010000244.1 GCA_030840415.1 Pseudonocardiales bacterium
GTCGACGGCACGGTGGTTGGCAGCGATTCCACCGTGCCCTTCGGCGTGAGCTGGAGCAGCACGGCAGCTGCCGCCGGGAACCACACGCTGACGGCGCGTGCCACCGATGATGCCGGTAACGTGACCACCTCGAGCGCCGCGACCGTGACCGTCGACAACTCGGCCCCGCCGAGCACCAGTCTCAGCTCACCCACCGGCGCCGGCGTGACCGGCTACCGGGATGCGGTGGCTGCCGACAATCCGCTGGCCTGGTGGCGCCTCGGCGAGGCGTCCGGTCCCACGGTGGCCGACGCCACCGGGGGCGGCCGCGCCGGTGCGCTGGTCGGCTCGCCGCTCCTCGGCGTGCGCGGCGTGCTGGGCCGCGATCCCGATACCGCCATGCAGGCCAGCGCTGACGGCGCCGGCAGCTATGTCTCCGTGCCGATTAGCTCGCAGTGGGCACTGGCGAACTCGTTCACGCTGGAGTGGTGGGGCCAGTCCATGAACGCACAGATCGAGGCGGGCTTCCTCGGCAGCGGCAACGACGCCGTCAGCGGCGATGGCTGGAGCGTCGGCTGGAAATTGACGGGCCGGGTCAACGACCCGCTGAGCTACTACCGCGACGGCAGGTCGTTCGCCAGCAGTGTCACGCTGGTCAACGCCGCCTACCGGCACTACGCACTCGTCTACGACAAGACCGCCCAGACCCTGCAGTGGTACGTGGACGGCCAGCCGGACCGGTCGTACACCGGCGTCACCTTCGCGGCCTGGAACGGCACTGCCCATCCGTTGAGTCTGGGTCGGGGCAGCCAGCCGTCCGCCGTCCGGGTGGATGAGCCGGCGATCTACGCCAGTGCGCTACCGGCGGCCCGGGTCGCCGCCCACCGCGCCGCCGGTGCCGCGGTGGCCGCGGAAGTGACCGGTACCGTCCCGGTGGCCGCCAACGCGGCGGACGACCGCGGCGTCACCAGCGTGGACTTCCTCGCCGACGGGGTCCGGTACGCCACCGACACCACCGCGCCCTATCAAGCCTCCTGGAACACCCTCGACCCCGCGGCCACGGTGCCCGATGGCGTACACGTGCTGACCACCCGGGCCTACGACACCAGCGGCCAGGCCACCACATCCGCCGCCGTGCCGGTGACCGTGGCCAACGCCAAGGGCACCCAGTACGTCGCAACCACCGGCACCACCGAGGTGCCGGACCTCATCCCAGCCGACCCGGCGGTGACCCAGCCCGTCCAGGTGAGCGTCACCAACGACAGTGCGGTCAGCTGGCCGAGCACCACCACGGTGGACGCCAGCTGGGTCAGTCACGACGCCGCCCCGGTCACCACCGCCGGCACCTCGGTCGCTCTCGGCGCCAGCCTCGCGCCGGGTGCAACCACCACGGTCAGCCTGAACGTGCCGCCGCCGACGCTGCCCGACGGGGCGCAGCAGGCCGCCTACACCCTCAAGACCGATCTCAAGGACACCGCCACCGGCACGACCTACTCGGCCAAGGGCAACAAGCCGGTCACCAACGACGTGCAGGTTGCCAAGTCCCTGGAGGACACCCTCGGCCTGGAGCGCTGGCACGAGTACCGGGGCACCGACCTCGGCGCCGGGGTGCAGAACCTGGTCGACATCGCCAACGGCAACAACCTGTGGCGCTGGACGCCCAGTGACTCGCCCGGCCGCGGCCTGTCCACCGTGGTCGACCTGACCTACAACAGCCTGGAGAAGAGCGGCCCGTCCCCGGTCGGCCCGGGCGTCAGCCTGTCCATCAGCTCGCTGACCCGGTTCGGCCTGCCCATCGACATCCACCCGAACAAGGCTGACACCATCGGTGGAAATGCCAAGCGGTACGTGGTGATCACCGATGGCGACGGCACCACGCATCGCTTCGACGGGGTGGCCAACGCCGACGGCAGCTACCACTACGAGGCGCCGCCCGGTGTGCACCTGTACCTGCGGCCGACCGGCTCGACCGACCCGGCGCGTGCCTGGGCCTTCAGCCGACCGGACCGGGTCACCTTCTACTACGACGCGGACGGCTACCCGACCTCGGTGGAGGACGCCAACGGCAACCGGATCACCTACACCCTCGAGCGCATTCCGCCCGGTGAGGACGGCGGCCCGGTCAAGCAGCGGATCACCGCTGTCACCGATGCCGGCGGCCGCAGCTACCAGTTGGACTACTGGAGCAAGGACGAGGTGAAGAAGGCGCAGGTGCGCGGCAAGCTGCAGCGCCTGACCGATCACAGCGGCAGCGCCTGGGACTTCGACTACTACGACGACGGAAACCTGCGGGTGATCACCCAGCGCGGCGGTACCAAGGCCGACGGTTCAGCCCTCGCCGATCGGCGGATCGTGTTCACCTACACCACCTCCAACGGCGATGCGCCGGCGATCAGCGACCCGGCGCAACGCGTCGACCCCGACCCGAAGACCCCGAACCAGTCGGCCCTGGTCTACAGCGTCCGCGACCCGCGCGGAGCGGAGACCCTCTTCAGCTACTACGGCCCGGGCAGCTCGCAGTTGCGGGGGCGGCTCAACACCGTCACCGACCGGTCCGGCGCCGTCACCACCTACACCTACGACCTGACCGCCCGCACCACCACCGCGGCCGCGCCGCTGTCGCGCACCCAGACCTACACCTGGGACGCGCTCGGCCGCGCCACCACCCTGCACAACGCGCTCGGCCAGGACACCACGCTGACCTGGAACGGCGCCAACAAGGTGGTCACGCTCACCGAGCCGACCGGCCGGACGCTCAAGTACACCTACAACGCCAACGGGTACCTGACCAGCACCACCGACCAGCTCGGCCACACCACCGCGCTGACGATGGAGGATGTCGCTGCCGACGCCAACGACGTCAGCGGCAAGTGGGAGAGCGGCCGGACCATTCCGCACTACAGCCAGCTCAAGTACAAGACCAGCCCGCGCGGCACCGCTACCGCCACCGTCGGCGACTACCAGTGGAGCTTCGACTACGACACCCGCGGCAACCTGATCGCCACCACCGATCCCACCGGCGCGCGCAAGGCGCTGACCATCAACGCCGATGGCACCGTCGCCGACGAGACCGACGCCCGGGGCGGCAAGACCACCTATTCCTCCTACGACGCCAATGGATTCCCCGCCGCGGTGACCGATCCGCTGGCCCGCAAGACCCAGTTCGGCTACGACAGCGATGGCCAGCTGGTCTGGACCCAGGATGCCAAGCACGCCTCCTACACATCAGGATCGCCCCGGGACTACCGGGCCTACTTCGACTACGACGCCTTCGGCCGGATGGGCCGCCAGAGTACGCCGAAGTCCACCGACACCGAGCGCGGCCAGTTGATCTGGAGCGGCGTGGACTTCGACGCCAACGACAACACCGTCACAGAGATCGATCAGCACTACGGCCAGCAGTACAGCCCCACCATTGCCTTCCAGACCAAGCATGCCTTCGACGCCATGGATCGCGAGACTCTCAGGACGGCCATGGACACCTCCGTCGACCCGGCCGGTGAGCGCACCTCGATGAGCTACGACGCGGCCGGCCGGATGACCCGCCGCACCATGCCGCTCGGCGTGCAGAGCACCACCATCGCCAACGACTACGCCGTGGACCTCAGCTACGACTTGCTGGACCGGACCGTCCGGCAGGCCGCCTACGAGGTCGACGCGGCGGGTGTGCAGAAGAGCGTGCAGTACACCCACACCTGCTACGACCTGGCCGGCGACGCGGTCCGCAAGGTCGCGCCGCGGGCCAACCGCGCGAGCATCTCCTGCACCGACGACACCGTGCCGTTCCTGACGAAGACCAGCTACGACGCGGCGCACCGCCCGGTCAGCGTGACCGATGCCGCCGGCCGGGTGAGGACCACCGCGTACGACGACAACGACAACGTCATCTCGCGTACCGACGAGGGCGGCAAGGTCGAGACCACCGAGTTCGACCAGCGGGACCTGCCGGTCAAGTCGGTGCAGCCCTTCATCGGCGGCGCCACCCCACGAGTCCTGACCACCCTGATCGACTACGACGCCAACGGCAACCGCAGCCGGGTCATCACGCCGCGGGCCTACGACGCCTCCACCGACAAGGTCACCTTCACCTCTTTCGTGACCCGTTACGTCTACGACGCGGCCAACCAGCTGATCCGCACCGACCTGCCGAGCACCGGCACGGCCGACCAGCACTACAAGCACCTGGCCTACGACGCGGTCGGAAACCCCACCACCACCACGCAGGACGTCGCCCAGGCGGCACTGTCCGACGTCCCGCAGAATCTGCGCGAGGACCGCAGCTACTTCGACCCGTCGGGCTGGGTACGCACCAGCGACGACCACGTCAACCCGGTGCTGCACTTCGACTACGACGCCTCCGGACGGCAAGCCTCCCGGACTCCCGAGAAGAAGGGATCGTCCGAACTCAACACCGATGAGCGCCAGGAATGGCACTACTTCATCGACGGCATGCTGCAGGAGCGTTCGGACAACGGCGGCCAGAAGATCACCTACACCTATGACGCGGACAACGTCACCCGGACCACGACCGATGCCAGCGGGGCCAACGCCAACCGGCAACGCACCATGACGGTGCAGATCAGCCCGGACGGCCTAGGTCGGCCCGCCAAGACCCGCCAGCGCAAGACGGACGAGACGCGCTGGAAGGCCACCCTGAGCAGCTTCGACCTGGGCAACAACGTGGTCCAGCGCATCGACGACCGCGAGGAGGACGATGCCGGCACCCAGCTCAAGGCCGGCCGGCAGAACGACTACACCTTCGACGGCACCAACCGGTTGACCCAGCAGCTGGATCAGGGCAAGGACACCCAGGCCTCGACGTCCGACGACACCCGGATCACCACCAGCTACCTGCCCCAGGGCTGGGAGCTGCAGCGCACCACCGACAAGTACGTCCCCGGTGGCAGCCCGGTCTGGCAGCCGAAGAAGGTGCAGGACTGGACGTACTACGACAACGGCCAGCTCAAGACCATGTCGACCAAGAACGGCTCCGGTACGGTGCTGGAGTCCCACGACATCAACTACGTCGACAGCGGTATCTACCTCAACGGCAACCAGGTAACCGACACCTTCAAGCGCAACAGCCCGAATGCCGGCGCTTCCTGCACCAGCGCCACCTGCACCGCTCGCTACACCTACGACGCCCGCGACCGGCTGACCCACCAGGACAGCGGTGCCGGCGGAAGCAGCGACTACACCCTCGACCCGGCCGGTAATGTGCTGAAGGACATTGAGTCCGACACCGGAACCACGACCAATACCTACAAGGGAATTCAGCTCGACACCTCCACTGTCGGTACGACCACCACAAAGTCGCACTACGACACTCACGGCAACCTGCACTGCGTTACCGGCGCATCGGGCACGGACGCCGATTGCAACGGCACCAGCAGTGCGCTGGTCAATTACAGCTACGACGGTCTGGACCGGTTGACCGGGTACAAGGACGCCGGCGGCATCGACACCAGCTACGAATACGACGCGCTGGACCGGCAGACCCGGCAGGAGAAGCATGGCAGCACGGGCGGACCCACCACCAACTTCAGCTACCTCGGCCTGAGCAGCAAGGTCACCAAGGAGGAGCAGCTGGGCAGCGGCGGCGCGATCTCGCGGACCAAGGACTACAGCTACGACGCGTACGGCAGCGCCAACGGCATGACCGACACCCCGACCGGACAGGCGTCGAAGTCCTACTCCTACGGCAAGGATCCGCAGGGCAGCGTCAGCCAGCTCATCGACGATGCCGGAAAGGCTGCTGCGGCGTATGGCTACAAGCCCTACGGCGACACCGACGGCGCCCTGTCGGCGGGTGACCCGAACAAGAACGACCCGATCAACCCGGTGCGTTTCACCGAGAAGCGCTACGACTCCGGCTCCGGAACCCTGGACATGGGAGCGCGCCGGTTCGGCCCGTCCAACCGCTTCCTGCAGGAGGACCGTTACTCCGACGCGCTGTCCGATCTCGACCTCGGGACCGACCCGCTGACCTCGAACCGCTACAGCCTGGCCGGTGGCAACCCCGCCAACTTCGTCGAGGTCGACGGGCACTTCAGCATCGGCGGCATGCTGGGCGATGCCAAGGACGCCCTCAGCGACGCCGGGGATGC
>JAVEEO010000314.1 GCA_030840415.1 Pseudonocardiales bacterium
GACCGGGCAGGGCCGGGCTTCCGGCGGTAGTGCTGGGCGTCGCACCGCCAGCCGATCCCGCGGTTTCTGTCAAGCTGGAACCCGTGCCCACCGATCCGCCGGACGAGGGCGTCGAGCCGCCGCATCCGGCTGTCGACAGCACGAGGACGAGCGCGACCGCGGCGTGGCTGGCGAGTGGCAATCGGATGGTCATGGCCGACACCTCCACTGCGCAGGAGCCTTCGCGCGGGCCCGAGATACCGAACGCCGAGCCCCCAGGCAGCCGCAGGTCAGATCACCCGCAACGGCACTTCGTCGAATGGCGACCATGGTCAACGAGAAACAATGGGCGCTTGTCTGCTGTCGCCTGCACCGCTACGCGTGAGGATGCCACCCTGCGGTTGCCCCGTCCGGACTGACGTCCGTCACCGCGTAGTGCCCGGCGCCGGGGCCGTGGTCCTTCGTCAAGCCGATCCAGGATACCCCTCATCGCGGGAACCCTGCGCCCACCTGGGGTGCGGCGTTCACTCGCTTGTGCTCGCCGTCGTACGGACCGCCAACGAAAGCAACGTCCAGAAGCGTCGCGTCCGGATCCCTGACTCGGAGCTGCCGCCTACGAAGCGCCCTCACCAAGGTCGTGAGGGCCAGCAGTGACGACTGCCGCTGAGACGACGACCAGCGCTACCATCCGGACCGCTGCCTCCTCGTCGCGGGTGTCCGGAACAAGTCGGTGGCGAACGACCTCGTGGTGACCGCTACAGCGCGCACTCGAGCCCCGACGCGGCGTGTGCCCGTGATCGCGAGTGAGTCGAGGCGATGAACCGCTCACCGATCCCCAATCGCTGCCGAGGGCCCCGGCGCCCAGAGCCAGGACGGATGCGTTCAGCCACGGGCCGGTGCAGGACGCCCGGTACGCCAGCTTTCCGCCTAGCCGCAATCCTTGTCTTGGCCAGCCAGCAAGTAGAGATCGAGGATGGTCAACGAGCTGGGGAGGTACTTCCGAACGCTTCCTGCCAAGCCCAGGATCGACGATCGCTGGCCGCGACCCGAGGCCGGTTGCCGCCGAGGATGGCGACGGCCATCAGCGCGAGGAGCGGCGCCGTGTTCGGGTCGGTCGCCTGGCCGCTGAAGAGCAGCCCGAAGTCCTGCCCGATGACCCAGATGGCCAGGGCAAGCACAAAGCCCACCGCGACACCGGCAACGCGGGTCCGCCGGTGCAACGCGGCAAGCCCGATCAGCGCCTCGACGATGACCAGCCCGACGACAAGGGGCGTGCCGTGGCTCGTGACCCAACCGGAGGCGGGGACGGGCCCGGCCAGCGCACTCACAAGGTCCGGGCCGGTATTCTGCGCTGGGAGCGCTTGGAAGATCGCACCCCCGACCCAGATCACCGCCCAGGCGATGGTCAACCAGCGCGCCGGCGCAACCTGCCGGGGATCGCGGGATGGCCAAGCCGCGATCGCGAGCAGAACGTAGACCAGCACGGATCCCGGCGCCCCGGTCAACAGACTTGCGTGCCCGCTGGCCATACCCGACAGGCCCTCGCCAAAGAACCACACCCCGAGCCCCCACGGGACCGAGACGGCCAACGCGAGCCGAGTTGTGCGGGGGAACAGCAGCCCGAGCCCGATCAGCAGCTGAATCAAGGCGAACGGCACATCCCAGGCGACCGGGTGCGCCGCGATCAGCCGGGCGACCCAGAGCACCGGGGCGGACACCCAGTGCGGCTGCCCTGAAGCGGTCGGGGCGATGACCTGGTTAGCGAGGCCGGTTCCCAGCATATAGGGCTGGAACTGCAGCGCGCCGTCGAGCAACCAGAACAGGCCGAGCGCGATCTGCAGGTGGTGCCGGGTGAATCGAAGGTAGAAGTTGGAAGGTGAAACAGCGTGCACGAATGTTGCCGGCGCCGGGGCGCTTGTGGCGAGTTGGCGGGTGCGATGGGTCAGACTCACAGGTAACCTCGATTCCGCTCAGCGCCTGCCGTAGCAGCTGGCTGCGACGACAATGGCCTCATCCCTAGCGTTGCGTGCGCAGGGCTTCACGTCGTCGGGGCCAGCACCGTACCCGCCTTCCGGGTAGCCGCAATGTCTTTAGCCGTGCGGCAGGTACAAGATGGACTGTGGTCAGCCCGGCCGGGGAATCACGGCCGACGGATCGTGGCGCTCGGCGAGCCCGCGCTGTTCGCTGGCCCACAGGTTAGACCTCGCGCCTGGCACGGACGAGATGCCCGATCAGTCGACCGGCGTGCCGAGGTGCGGGCGGGCAACGGACGCGCCCGGGCCGTTGAAGTGCCACCACTCGCCGGAGTAGACGGTGATGCCGCCGGCGTTCATCGCCGACCGCAGCCGTCTGCGGTTGGCCTGTGCCTGGGAGCTGACACCGTCGCCGGCGAAGGCATGCGCGCGTGCGGAGAAGTCGTCGAAGCCGGTACCCATCTCCACCAGGCAGTGACCTGACGCTCGCCGCGTGGCCGGGCAGGCGCGGCTGGTTGCGTACGCCAGCGTGACGTCGACCGAGCGGCCGGCCTCGTGGCTGCGGGCGTACGGACCCGGCCGGGCCACCCAGCTCGGGTCCGGGACGATCTGGAACATCCGTACCTGCACCGGATGTGGCCGGTAACAGTCCCAGAACACCAGCAGGAAACCCGCCCGCCGCAGCCGGTCCGCCGCCACCTCCAGGCCCGCGGCCATCGACTGGTGCACCAGGCACCGGGCATCGGCGGGGTACAGCGGCACGCCGACGAAGTTGTCGGCGGTGGCGTAGCGCAGATCGATGACCGCGTTCGCAACCACCGTCCGGATGTCGACCAGCCCGGCCGCGCGTGCCGCTACCGATAGCGGTCGGATCGCACCTGGCGCGCTGCGCGAGGGACGCGCCGAACCGGTCGCGGTGCGCGCCCGTGCCGGTGTGGTACTGGTGGGTCTGACCGGCAGAGCTGGCACAGCTGGCACAGCCGACGCCGCCGGTGCCGAGTTGGCAGCTGCGGAGGGCGCCGGCGCCGGGCCGTGGGCCGCCGGTTGGGCGGTGCAGCCGGTGCTGACAGCCACCAGCAGTGCGAACGCCGCCCAGCTCCGGATCATCTGCCACATCCTTATCGGAAAGGAACGCGCCGGCAATTCTGTCCGGCGCTGGCCATCGCGTTCTGTCGGACCCCTGTCCTAGATTTCACGGCATGGACTGGAAGATCGAGCTTCTCTTCATCCCGGTGACCGATGTCGACCGCGCCAAGGCGTTCTACGTCGACCAGCTCGGCTGGCACGCCGACCACGACCAGCAGGTCAACGAGCAACTGCGCTTCGTGCAAGTGACCCCGCCAGGGTCAGCCTGCTCGATCGCGTTCGGCACCGGCATCACCCAGATGCCGCCGGGCACCCAGCGCGGCGTGCAGGTGGTGGTCGCCGATGCGGACGAGGCGCGCCGGCACCTGCTCGAGCACGGGGTGTCGGCCAGCGAGGTCGACGAGCAGCCGTGGGGCAGGTTCGTGACCTTCGACGACCCGGACGGCAACGGCTGGATCCTGCAGGAACTGCCCGCCCGTCCGTAACCCGCGGGCTGCGGTCAGGACGGCTGGTCGGACGGCTGGTCGGCTTCGGCGACCTTTTCCGCCGACCCCCGACGGGCGCGTGCCCGCCGCTTGCCCTCGTGCATGGCAGCCACCCGGGCAACCGGAATCTGCCTGCCGTGCTCGACGAGTTCGGCGTTCAGTGGTTGCGGTTCGGGCAGCCGGTCGGCCCATGGATCGCCCGCGCCGAGCAACGACAGGGCCGTGCGCACCGTGAACTGCCCTGGCTCGATGCTGTCCACGCCGTCCGTACCGGCCAGGTCGTCCCAGTCCAGCGGGAACGACACCGGCACCCCGGGCCGCAGCCGCGGGCTGTACGCCGCCACCACCGTCGCCCCGCCCGCCCGAGTCGAATCGAGGAACACCTTGCCCTCCCGGTCCTCCTTCACGAACGCGGTGGTGGCCAGCTGGGGATCCAGCCGCTCGGCCCGCACCCCCAGTGCCCGGGTCGCGGCGGCCACCTCCTCGGTCGTCGCGCCGGTCACCGGCACGATCACGTGAACGCCCTTCGACCCGCTGGTCTTGAGGGCACCGGCCATCCCGGCCTCGGCCAGTGCCTGGCGCACCAGCAACGCCGCTCGCAGCGAGACACCGAACGCCGCTCCCTCCGGCGGGTCGATGTCGAGCACGAGGTGAGTGGGCCGGTCCCGCTCGCCGACCCGGTACAGCGTCGGGTGGTACTCCACCGCCCGCTGATTGGCGAACCACAGCAGCGTCGGGCGGTCGTTGCACAGCGCGTAGGAGATCTCCCGCTTGGACGCCTCGGCCCAGACCGGCACCGTCCGCACGAAGTCCGGGGTGTACTTCGGCACGTTCTTCTGCATGAACGCGCCCTGCCCGCGCAGGATGCGCACCACCGACAGCGGCCGGTCCCGCAGCCCGGGCAGTATCCGGTCCGACATCGCGTCCAGGTAGTCCACGAACTCGCGCTTGCTGACACCCGCGTCCTCGAACAGCGGCTGATCGAGGTTGGTCAGCGCCACGCCGTCGCGAAGGTCGTCATTGCCCAGCCGTCCATCCTGCACCCGGGCACCGGTACGCACCGCGATGTTCGCCGGTGGGTCGGGCCGCCGGCGCCGGGTTCCGGTCGCCCGGGGGGAGCCCGCGCCTGCCTGCGGCGAACCGTCGTCCGCGTGCGGCGAGCCCCCGGGCCGTCGACCGGGCTGTGGTCAACCGCTGCCGGCCCGGTAGCGCTCGGCCAACTGCGGCGGCGCGCAGGTCAGCCAGCCGTCCACGATCGCCTCGCGCAGCTGTGCCCGGTCCACCTTCTCCAACTGGATCAGCACCGCCGGAAAGCCGTCGAAGTGCGCGATCGTGAAGAAGCCCGCGTGCCCGGCGGCGAGCACCGCCTCCTTCTCGTTCAGGTCGGCCACCTTCACCGCCAGGATCGTCCCGCTCGGCGGCGCCACCTCGCCGAACCGCTTGAGATCGGCCTTGCTGAACGGCCGCTCCCAGGCGAAGCCCTTGCCGTGGACGGACCAGGTCCGGTGGCCGTGGCGCTCGCCCTTCGTCACCTCCGGCAGCTCCGCCGCCAGCCGCCCGACGTCGGCGATGTTCGTCATGGCCACACGGTATTCCGGATCGTCAGCGGTGACACGCCCTTCCCGCCGCGGGCGCCGGATCCGGCGACGATCCACCGTCCTGCGACGACCCGCTGGCAGCAACGGCACCGCGAGGTCCATACGCGGTCAGGAACCGGTCCCGGAAGGCGTCCATCGGCCAGACCGGCGCGTCCGGGCCGGGTCGCAAGCCGCGCTGCCAGCCCCAGCCGGAGATCCGGGAGAGCACCGCCGGGTCATGGGCGATGATCGAGATCGGTACGTCCCGGCCGGGATTCGTGCCGGACACGATGGTGGCCGGTTGGTGATCACCCAGCACGATCAGCACCAGGTTGTCGTCGGGATAGGTCTGCACGAACGAGATCAGGGAGTTCAACGAGTACTCGATCGACTGCCCGTAGGCCGCACGGACCCGGTTGGGGTCCCGCCACACCCGGGTGGCAGACGCACCCGCCGCGGGCATCGGCGCGAACACCGAACCGTCGCCGATCGCCGACCAATCCACCAGCCGGGGCAGCGGTGCCCATGGCGTGTGGCTCGAGACCAGGTCGATCTCGGCCATCACCGGAAGCCGGTCGCGGGGCGCGAGCTCGGAGCGCCGCAACGCCGCCAGGGTGTACTGGTCGGGCATGGTGGCGTAGCCGAACTTCGGTCCGGCGTAGCCGACGTTGCGGGCGTCATAGCTCTGGTCGTAGTGGTAGAACGAGCTCGCCTCCGGCCAGGCCTGCTCGTCGGACGGCACATCCGACACCGTCCGCCAGCCGGCCCGCCGGAATGCCACGCTCAGGGTCGAGCGCTTGCTGTCCATCAGCCGGTCGTAGCGCAACTGGTTGTCGATCCACATCCCGGACTGCAGCGTGGCGTGCGCCAGCCAGCTGATCCCGCCGAAGGTCGGCGAGGTGAGGAAGGCGCTGGCCGAACAGAAACCGGCCGCCGCCAACCGCTCGGTGCCGGCGTCCAGCACGGCATCGACTCCCGGAGCGAAGGATGAGCCCTGTACCGCCACCCGACCGTAGCTCTCGACGAAAGCGATCAGTACGTCCTTGCCGCGCAGGCCGGTCAGCAACTGATCGGCCGGGGTGTCGTGTAACGGGTCGACGGCCACCGCCCGGGCGAACTGCCGTTCGGTGCCCAGCTCGGCGTGGGCCCGCTCGGCCCGATGCCAGACCAGGCCGGTGGCGTCGGTGGAGGCGATCGGCTCACCGTCGACCAGTTGCACCCCGAGCACCGCACAGTTCAACCACACCAGCCCCAGCACCGGGATCACCCGGGTGGCGCCGCCCCGATGCCGGTCCACCAGCCGGGCCAGCCGGAGCACCGCCAGGGGCATCGCGACCAGCACCGCGGCCATCAGGAACCCGGCGGCGATCAGCACCAGCATCGCCGGCCGCCGGCCGATCGAATCGCCGAGCAGGCTCGCTGCCGAGTCGAGGTAGCCACGGTCGACCACCGGGTCGAACGGCCGGCCCAGAGCCGCGACGAAGCCGAGATCGAGCAGCTTCAGCACCAGCAGCACCCCGAGGACCACCCCGGCGAGCACCACCACCAACTGCCGGGGCCGCCCTCGCAGCACCAGGAGGGCCGCGAGCAGGCACAACCCCTCGACCGGCAACCGCACGAAGGCGGCGGGGGTCAGTTGGCTCGGACGGTTCGGCGCCACCAGGACTAGCTCCACCAGCAGGACTGCCAGCACGGTCAGCAGGCCGGCCCCGGTCGCGCGCACCCTCGACCCGGCACGCTGGTCGGGACCGGGCGGCCGAACGGTCACGCGGCCGGCACCCGCTCGCGGTGCGGAGCGAGGACGACCGGGCCCGGGGCGCGGTGGTATTGCCACTTCTGCCACGCCTCCCGTCCGAACGACTCGGCCAGCAGCACCAGAGCCACCGCGACCGCGACCGCGCACACCGGTCGCGGCGCCACGCCGGCTGTCACCACGGTCAACACCACGCCCTGGATCGCCGCGACCACCTTGCACCAGTGGCGCGGCGGCGCGGGCTCACGCAGCCAGGCCCACCGCCGGCCGGCCGCGACGAAGGCATAGCGGGCCAGCCCGATCAGCAGCACCCACAGCCCGAGCGAACGCGCCACCTCGATGCTCAGCACCAGGATCAGGAACGCGTCGACGTCCTGGTCGAACCGGGCGCCGAGCTCGGAGGTGGTTCCGGTGCGGCGGGCCACCCAGCCGTCGACGCCGTCCAGCACCAGGGCGGTGGCGGCCAGCAGCACCACGGCCGGCAGCGGCGGACGGGTCGAGTCCGCGACCAGGGCCAGCACCGCGCCGATCAGGACGGCCCGAGCCAGCGTCACCCGGTCGGCCGGTCCCAGCCGGAAAGTGCCGTGCCGCTTCAGCGCCCGGGCCAGCGTCGCGCTCGCGATCACCGCGCAGCCGACGCCGACCGTCCAGCCCACGGCACCGAGCCCCACCGTCACGGTGAGCATGCCGAGCAGGGCGAGCAGCGCGGTCAGCCCGATCACCGGGCCGGCGGAAACCGGGCGCACAGTGCCTCCCTAGTAGGGGTTGCACCGGGGGATACGGGATCTGACATGGTTCGGTTCACCAGGCGAACCGCCTCCAGACCGAGGGGCGGAACAACGCGGCGCGACTAGCGAGACCGGTGAGCGA
>JAVEEO010000315.1 GCA_030840415.1 Pseudonocardiales bacterium
ACGGTGGCCGACTACGTCGATTTCTACGCCTCGGAGAACCACGCCCTCAACGCCAGCAGGGTGTTCCGACCGGACAACGCCGTGCTGCTGCCCAACTGGAAGCACCTGCCGGTCGGCTACCACGGCCGGGCCGGCACGGTGGTGGTGTCCGGCACCGGCATCCGGCGTCCCCAGGGGCAGCACAAGGCCGACAGTGCCCACAATGAGGTGCGGTTCGGCCCGTCCCAGCGGCTGGACTTCGAGGCCGAGGTGGGCTTCGTGGTGGGCGCGGGCTCTCCGCACGGCAGCCCGGTGCCGATCGCGGACTTCTCCCGGCACGTGTTCGGCGTGGTGCTGCTCAACGACTGGTCGGCCCGCGACATCCAGGCCTGGGAATACGTGCCGCTGGGGCCGTTCCTCGGCAAGTCGTTCGCCACTTCGGTCTCGGCCTGGATCACGCCGCTGGCCGCCCTCGAGAACGCCCGGGTGCCCGCCGTACCGCGCGATCCGGCACCGCTGCCCTACCTCGACGACACCGGCGACTCGTGGAACCTGGACCTGGCCCTGGAGGTCCGGCTGAACGGCGAGCTGATCTCGAGCCCGCCGTTTGCCACCATGTACTGGACCGGCGCGCAGATGATGGCGCACCTGACGGTCAACGGCGCCTCGCTGCGGCCGGGCGACCTGTACGCATCGGGCACCGTCAGCGGGCCGCAGCCGGACCAACTGGGCAGCCTGCTGGAATTGAGCTGGGGCGGCACCAAGCCGTTCACGCTGGCCGACGGCTCACAGCACGGCTACCTCGACGACGGCGACGAGGTGGTACTGACGGCCACCGCGCCCGGCCCGGACGGCAGCCGGATCGGCATTGCCGAGGTACGCGGCCGGATCGCGCCGGCCCTCGCCGGACCGGCCTGACCAGCCGATGCTGCCGCGCGACCGGCTGCACCGGCTGATCACGGCCGAGCGCGAGCGCTACGTCGACAGCCACCCGGCCTCGCTGGCGCTCTTCGGCCAGGCCAGGCACCTGATCGGCGGGGTGCCGATGACCTGGATGAGCAAGTGGTCCGGCGGCTTTCCGCTCTATCTGGCCGGTGCCGCCGGAGCGACGGTGACCGATGTGGACTCCCATCGCTACGCCGACTTCGCCCTCGGCGACACCGGGGCGATGGCCGGGCACTCCGCTCCGGCCGTCACCGCGGCGATCACCCGTCGGGCGATCGAGCACGGCGGCATCACCGCGATGCTGCCGACCGAGGACGCCGAGTGGGTGGCCGCCGAACTGACCCGGCGGTTCGGGCTGCCGCTCTGGTCGTTCTCGCTGTCGGCCACCGACGCCAACCGCTGGGCGATCAGGCTGGCCAGGCTGGTCACCGGCCGCCACAAGATCCTGATCTTCTCTTACTGCTACCACGGCAGCGTCGACGAGACCTTCGCGATCCTCGACGACGACGACCAAGTGCGGACCCGGCCCGGCAACGTCGGCCCGGCGGTCGAGGTGGCCGACACCACCCGGGTCGCCCACTTCAACGACCTGGAGTCGGTGCGCGCCGAACTCGAACACGGCGACGTCGCGGCGATCGTCACCGAACCCGCGTTGACCAACATCGGCATCGTGCTTGCCGAGCCGGGCTTCCTGGACGGGTTGCGCCGGCTGGCCAGCGAGCACGGCGCGCTCCTGCTGATCGACGAGACCCACACCCTGTCGGCCGGGCCGGGCGGGATGACCGCGACCGAGCGGCTGCAGCCTGACATCGTGGTGCTCGGCAAATCGATCGGCGGCGGCATCGCCTGCGGTGCCTACGGAATCAGCGAGCAGCTGGCCGCCCGGGTCGCCGAGCATGCCGAGGCCGACCTCGAGGACGTCGGCGGCGTCGGCGGCACCCTGGCGGGCAACGCCCTGTCGACCGCCGCGATGCGGGCCACCCTGTCGGAGGTGCTCACCGAACAGGCGTTCTCGACGATGATCGGGTTGGCCGGTCGCTACGCGGCGGGGGTGCGCGCCACCATCGACCGGCACGCGTTGCCCTGGTCGATCAGCCAGCTGGGCGCGCGAGCGGAGTACCGGTTCGCCGCGCCGGCACCGCGCACCGGCAACGCCGCGGCGGCAGCGGCTGATCCGGAGCTGGAGGAGTACCTGCACCTGTACCTGGCCAACCGGGGCGTGCTGCTCACGCCGTTCCACAACATGGCGCTGATGTGCCCGGCGACGACGACGGCCCAGGTCGACCTGCACACCGAACTGTTCGCCGCCGCGGTGGCCGAGCTGTTCGGGAACTGAGCGCACCGAGGCGTTCGCGACGGGTCGTCCACCGGGGTGGGCGCGGCCTGGCGCGGGCCGGTCTGCCAGGATCGACCCATGGTTCTAGAACTCGCCCAGTTCACCATCTCCCCCGGCAGCGAAACCGCATTCGAGGCGGGCTACCGCAGCGTGGTCGGCCTGCTGCGCGAGTCGGCCGGCCTGCTCAGCGTGCGGATGACCCGCGGCGTCGAGACGCCGAACCGGTTCGTACTGCTGGTGGAATGGGAATCGCTGCAGGCGCACCAGGCGTTCCGCGACTCCGACAGGTTCGCCACCTGGCGGGCCGCCATCGGCCCGCACTTCGCCGAGCCGCCGCAGGTGGAGCACTACACCGACCTTGTCTGACAAGACAGCGGTCATCGAGTAGGACCCCGCGGGAACGGAGCGGGATGGTGCCCCGCCACGCCCCCGCGGCCCCCCGTCCCTACTTGGTGATCTGGATGGTGACGCTGCTGTGCTCCTCGCC
Source organism: Pseudonocardiales bacterium (assembly GCA_030840415.1). Taxonomy (GTDB): domain Bacteria; phylum Actinomycetota; class Actinomycetes; order Mycobacteriales; family Jatrophihabitantaceae; genus Jatrophihabitans_A. The sequence goes on from JAVEEO010000315.1 coordinate 2,748, forward strand.
GCAGGGGAACCGGTTGCAGCCGTAGATGTCCACGCTCGCCACTGCCGAGCCCTTCGCGAACGCCTTGCCGGAGCTGGCCGGAACCCGGACCAGGATGCGCTGGTGGCCGCCGGTGCAGGCCACCTGGGCATACGAGCCGCCGACCGCCGTCTGGCTGCCGACCCGCTCGGTCAGCCGGACGTTGACGTAGGCGTACTGCTGCGCGTTGCAGTCGACATCGATCGGCACATCGACGGCGGCACCCCGGCTGACCAGGGTGGCCGGCGACAGGGCGGTGGCGTCGAGGTGCAGGCCGCCGGAGTAGTACGCCAGCGCCGGCGAGCTCGGGCTGAGCAGCACGACCGCGGCTCCACCGGCCAGCACACTGCCGATCACGGCCGCCTTCGTCCGGTTATTGATCATCGGTTCTCCTTTCGCGAGGTCTCCCCCGTCGGTTGGGTGTTACCCGCCGGGTGTTTCTCCGGCGAGGCCAGGCCGACCAGAGCCGCTGCCAGCAGCGGGATGGCCGGGATGTGCCAGACGAAGTCGAAGCCGGCGTGTACGGCCAGCGCGGTGATCGCCGCCAGGGCGCCCGCGTTCACCGCCCCGCCGGACCGGCAACGTCGGCCGAGCCGCCGCAGGACGCCGGCCAGCAATGCGGCAAGCAGCAGTCCCCCGACGATGCCGAGTTCGGCGAGTACCTGCAGGTACTCGTTGTGGGCGTAGCGGTAGATCCGGGTGCCGTCTCGGCTCGCCCAGGTGAGGCTCGGCAGGCTGGGCCCGGCACCGATCAGCCGGTGCTCGCCGAAGACCCGCAGGGCGGCACTGAACGAGGCGGCCCGCTCCGGGTCGTCGGCCGTCAGCCGAGCGCCGGTGATCGCGGTGAGGGCTGACCGTCCCTGCACCCCCACGATCGCGGCCAGCAGCACGAGGCCGCCGACCACCGCCGGGTTCCACCGCAGGGTTGCCCCGCCGGCACCGACCGCGAGACCCGCCGCCAGCGCGATCGCCGCCGGAGCCGGTCGCGGATCGGCTGCCGTCATGGTCGGGACCAGACCGAGCGCCGCGACTGCCGCCCCGAGTACCGGCGCCCGGGCCGCCCGGGTCACCGCAACCGGCCCCCGCGTCACGGCCAGCACCAGTACGCCCACCAACAGGGCCAGCAGGCCGGCCCGGCTCAGGGTGGCCGCCAGCCCGGTCAGCAGCACCGTCGCGCCGAGCACCAGCGAGGTCGAGCGCGGCGACTCGGTGAGCAGGGCCAGCACCATCAGCGCCAGCATCGCGAGCACCACCGCGGTCGCGTTCGGGTAGGTCAGCGTGGACGAGGCCCGCCACAGGTCCTGGCCCTGCCACGTCCAGCGCATCAGGTGCAGCGCCACGCCCAGCCAGCCCAGCAGGGCGATGAGCACCCCGCAGCCGACCAGCCCGGTCAGCACCAGTTCCCGGGCCGCGGCGGTCAGCCGGCTGCACCCGAGGAAGACCGCGAGGATCCCGGCCAGCAGCACCAGATAGGGAACCGCCGTCCCCGGCCGGGAATGCAGCACCGCATCGACCAGGGCCCAGCCGGCCAGGCCGGAGGCCGGCAGGACGACCGAGCGTGCCCGCCCGTCCAGCAGTGCCCATCCGAGCGGGTGCGATCCGAACCCGTGCGCTCTGCGCACGCGCGGTCCGTGCACATGCTGCCCGATCGCGCTCGGGCCGAGGCCGCGCAGTCCGAAGCCGCGCAGTCCGAGGCCGCGCAGTGCAAGGCCGCGCAGGCCGAGGCCGCGCAGGCCGAGCACGTGCGCTCCGGGAAGCACGATCAGCGCGGCGACCAGCAGCACTGCCACCCAGACCTGCGCCCGCGGGTAGTAGGCGCCCTGCCCGAGCAGGGCAGTACCGAGAGCGCCGAGCAGCAGCACGGCACTCCAGTGCGGGTCGGGCGCGATCCCGGGCGGACGCCGAACCTCGCTCGGGCCGCGCTCGTCCACCTGCATACATTGCATGCAGGTAAGAGGCGATGAAGGCCGGTTTGGTTACTAGAAGTTTGTATCTATCTCATAACGGAGAAATCAACGTCGAGATCCGAACCCGTCGTCTCCGGTCAGGACTCAGGCGATGCGGACGTCTTGCTGTCCGACCGGCTGCCGCCCGGCCGACGTAGCAGCACCTCGACCAGGTTGCCGGCCGGATCGCTGAACTGGGTTCCGTAGTAGTGCAGCTTCTCGGCCTCCCAGTCCCGCGGCGCCTGCACCACCGGGATGCCGGCGGCGTGGGCGGCGGCGTGCACCGCGCGGACCGCGGCGGCCTCGCCGACGGCCAGGGCCAGGTGGACGCCGGTGGTGGCGGTGCCGGGAGTGCCGGCAACCAGCCACAGCAGCAGCCGCCCGTCGGCGCCGGCATAACCGATCGCGGCGACCGTGCCGGTGTCGTCCTCGTCGCCCTCCGGATCGGAGTAGTCCAGCGTCGGCGTCAGCCCGAGGCAGCTGAGCAGGGCGTCATATACTGCCCGACTGGCCCCGAAGTCCTCGGCGACGATCGTGACGTGGTCCAGGTTCGTGCTCACCGGCATGACCTCCTCTCTACCGGATCGAGACAAGCTCCGTGCAGGTACACCCCGAAGTAGCCGCGGCGCTCGCGGCGGATCGCCCGGTCGTGGCGTTGGAGAGCACCATCATCAGCCACGGCCTGCCCCGGCCCGGCAACCTCGACATCGCCCGCGAGATCGAGCAGGCGGTGCGCGACGCGGGAGCGGTGCCGGCCACGATCGCCGTGGTGGCCGGCCGGCCCACGGTCGGCCTGGACGACGAGGCGCTGCGCGAGGTCGCCGGCTCCGAGGATGTGGTCAAGGTCAGCGTCCGCGACCTGGCGACCATCGTGGCGCGTGGCGGCACCGGCGCCACCACGGTGGCCTCGACCGCGCAGCTGGCGGCCCGAGCCGGTATCGCGGTGTTCGCCACCGGTGGCCTGGGCGGGGTGCACCGGCAGGCCCGGGAATCCTGGGACGAGTCGGCCGACCTGACCACGCTGTCCCGGACGCCGATCACGGTGGTGTGCGCCGGGGTGAAGTCGATCCTGGACGTCGGCGCCACCCTCGAGCGGCTGGAGACATTGAACGTCGGCGTGCTCGGCTACCGGACCGACGCCTTCCCCGGCTTCTACCTCGCCGACTCCGGCCACCGGCTGGACTGGCGGGTGGAATCGGCGGCCGAGGTCGCGGCGGTGATGCGAGCCCGGGCCGAGCTGGGCACCGACCGGTACGGGCTGCTCGTGGCCAATCCCATCCCGGCCGCCGACGAGCTGGTCCGCGGCCTGCACGACCGC
>JAVEEO010000318.1 GCA_030840415.1 Pseudonocardiales bacterium
CACCAGCCGGCGCTGGGTCTCCGGGCTGGTCAGCGGCCGCCCGTACGCCCGGCTGGACCGGCTCGTCGCCGCCTCGGACGCGCTGCTGGCCAAGCTGGACTGGGCCGAGCTGGAGTCGGTGCTGGCCAGCCACCCCCGGATCGGCGAACGCGTCTCCGCCGGCGACCGGGCCGCCGGCTGGTCCCGGCAGGAGCAGGCCGGCGCCGCCACCGCCGCCAACCCGGTGCGCGAGCAACTGGCCACGGCCAACACCGCCTACGAGCAGCGCTTCGGCCACGTCTTCCTGATCTGTGCCACCGGCCTGTCGGCCGAGGCGATGCTGGCCGCGCTGCGGTCCCGGCTGCGCAATGACCCGGTGGCCGAGCGTGAGGTGGTCCGCGGCGAGCTGGCCAAGATCGTCCGGCTGCGGCTGGCGAAGGCGTTCCGATGAAGGCGTTTCGATGAGGGCGTTTCGATGAGCCTGTCCACCCACGTCCTGGACGCGGTGCTCGGCGCGCCCGCACACGGCGTGCCGGTCCGGCTGGAACAGCGCGGCCCGGACGGCTGGACGCTGCTGGCCGAGCGGGTCACCGGCGCCGACGGCCGGATCCCGGACCTGTCCACCGGGCTGGCAGCCGGCAGCTACCGGCTGGTCTTCGACACCGGCAGCTACCTCGGCCCGGAGGCGTTCTATCCCGAGGTGGTCGTCACCCTCCGGGTGACCGGCGCCGGCCAGCACTACCACGTGCCACTGCTGCTCAGCCCGTTCGCCTACTCGACCTACCGTGGCAGCTGATGGCGGTGCCGGACTGATGGCGATTCTCGGTGAGAACCGGTACGGCAAGGCCGAGGTGCGGGTGGTGCACGTCGACCGCGGCAGCGACCCGCACACCGTCCGGGACTGGAACGTCTCGGTCAGCCTGGCCGGCGACATGCGCGAGGTGCACCTGTCCGGCGCCAATGACCGGGTGCTGCCCACCGACACCCAGAAGAACACCGTCTACGCCCTGGCCCAGCAGCTCGGCGCCGTCGAGCCGGAGGTGTTCGCGCTTGCCTTGGCGCGGCACTTCGTCGACCGGCAGCCCAGCATCAGCCGGGCCCGGGTGCGGCTGGACAGCTACGGCTGGACCGCGATCGGGCCGCACTCGCTGGTCCGTTCCGGTGGCGAGGTCCGCACCGTCGCGGTGGTGCACGACGAGCAGTCCGGCAGCCGGGTGGTCGGCGGGTTGAACGGGCTGACCCTGCTCAACACCACCGATTCGGAGTTCTGGGGCTTCGCCCGCGACGAGTACACCACGCTGGCCGAGACCACCGACCGGATGCTGGCCACCAGCGTCGAGGCCCGCTGGCGGTTCCGGGCGGCCGACTGCGACTGGGCAGCGGCCCATCAGCGGGCCCGGCAGGCGCTGCTGGACGCCTTCGCCGGCACCTACAGCTATTCGCTGCAGCAGAGCCTGTATGCGATGGGCTGTCGGGTGTTGGCCGAGGCTCCCGAGGTGTGCGAGGTCCGGCTGGCGCTGCCCAACAAGCACCATTTCCTGGTCGATCTCAGCCCGTTCGGGCAGCCGAACGACAACGAGGTCTACCACGCCGCCGACCGGCCGTACGGGCTGATCGAGGGCCAGGTGCTGGCCGACGACGCGACCGACGCCGGTCCGGCCTGGTCCTGAGGCCAGCCGCTACGAGCTTGCCAAACCACCCCTTTTCGCATCCGGCACGGCTATCGTCGCCTCAACGAGGGAAGGTGACACGGTGGAGTTCCTGCGACCGGCGTCGTGGCCGGAGGCGCTGGCGGCCAAGGCCGAGCAGCCGTCCGCCGCGCCGCTGGCCGGCGGCACCGACCTGATGGTCGAGCTCAACTTCGACCGCCGCCGGCCCGAGGCGCTGCTGGACCTCAATTCGATCGGCGAGCTGGCCGGCTGGGCGACCGACGGCGATCAGCTGGTACTCGGCGCGACGCTGCCCTACGCCCGGGTGATCGTCGAACTGGGCGACCGGTTGCCCGGCCTGGCGATGGCCGCTCGCACCATCGGCTCGCCGCAGATCCGCAACCGGGCTTCGATCGGGGGGAATCTGGGCTCGGCCTCGCCGGCCGGCGACTGCCACCCGGTGCTGCTGGCGCTGAACGCGACGGTCGAGGTGGCTTCGGCCCGCGGCAGCCGGCTGATCGGGGTGGATGAGTTCTACCTGGGGCCCAAGCGCTCGGCACTGGCCCCGGACGAGCTGATCCGCGCGGTCCGGATTCCGGCCGGCACCGGTCCCTGCCAGTTCGCCAAGGTCGGCACCCGCAACGCCATGGTGATCGCGGTCTGCTCGTTCGCGATCGCCCTGCATCCGGCGGCCGGTTCGGTGCGTACCGGCATCGGCTCGGCCGCGCCGACCCCGGTACGGGCCGCGGACGCGGAGTCCTTCCTGGCCGGCGAGCTGGCTTCCGGCGGCCAGTGGGAATCGCGCGGCGAGCTGGATCCGACAGTGGCCGCCCGGTTCGGCGAGCTGGTGGCCCGGGCCGCCGCTCCCATCGATGACGTCCGTGGTACCGCCCGCTACCGCCGGCACGCCCTGGCCGTGCTCGCCCGGCGGACCCTCACCTGGGCCTGGCAGGAGTACCGGACATGCGCCTGAACACCACGGTCAACGGCGAGGCTCGCCAGGTCGACGACGTCTGGGAGGGCGAGAGCCTGCTCTACGTGCTGCGCGAGCGAATGGGACTGCCGGGCAGCAAGAACGCTTGCGAACAAGGCGAATGCGGCTCATGCACGGTGTACCTGGACGGCGTGACGGTGTGCGCCTGCCTGGTCGCGGCCGGCCAGGCCGAGGGTCGCGACGTGCGGACCATCGAAGGATTGGCGGGGTTGGCCGGTGGAACCGACCTCGATCCGATCCAGCAGGCCTTCATCGACGCCGGAGCGGTGCAGTGCGGGTTCTGCACCCCGGGCCTGATCGTGGCCGCCCACGAGCTGCTGGCCCGCCGGCCGGACCCGCAGGTGGCCGAGATCCGCGAGGCGCTGGCCGGCAACCTGTGCCGTTGCACCGGCTACCAGCAGATTCTCGAAGCGGTGCAGGCAGCGGCCCGCGCCCGGCAGGCCGGCCCGGCATGATCGTGCTGGAGGGCGGCCACGTCGCCACCGTCGACGCCGCCGGAACCGAATACCCCGACGGTCACGTGGTGATCGACGGCACCGCGCTGGTCGCGGTCGGACCGGGTCCGGCTCCGGACGAGCTGCGGGCCGGCGCCCAACTGCTCGACACCTCCGGCTGCCTGGTGACGCCGGGGCTGGTGAACACCCACCATCACCTGTACCAGTGGCTGACCCGCGGCTTCGCCGCCGACAGCACCCTGTTCGGCTGGCTCACCGAGCTGTACCCGATCTGGGCCCGGCTGGACGCCGACGCGGTGCACGCGGGCGCCTCGGCCAACCTGGGCTGGCTGGCGCTGTCGGGCTGCAGCACCAGCACCGACCATCACTACGTCTTCCCGAAAGCCGATCTGCTGGAGGCCACCATCGAGGCCGCGCTGGAGATCGGGGTGCGCTTCCACCCGTGCCGGGGCTCGATGGATCTCGGCGCGTCCGACGGCGGCCTGCCACCGGATGCGGTCGTCGAGGACCGGGAGGCGATCCTGATCGCCACCGAGGCCGCCATCGACCGCTGGCACGATGAGTCGCCGGCCGCCATGACCCGGATCGCGGTGGCGCCCTGCTCACCGTTCTCGGTCACCGCCGAGTTGATGCGCGAGGCCGCCGAGCTGGCCCGGGACAAGGGCGTCCGGCTGCACACCCACCTCGCCGAGACCTCCGACGAGGAGCAGTTCTGCCAGCAGACCTATGGCCGAACACCGGCCGAGTACCTGGCCGAGCTGGACTGGCTGGGCCCGGACGTGTGGCTGGCGCACTGCGTGCACCTGGCCGATCCGGCGATCGCCGACTTCGCCCGGACGGGCACCGCGGTGGCGCACTGCCCGACCTCCAACGGCCGGCTGGGGGCCGGCAGCGCCCGGGTCCGCGACCTGATCGACGCCGGGGTGCCGGTCGGGCTCGGGGTGGACGGCTCGGCCTCCAACGAGGCCGGCCGGCTGGTCGAGGAGCTGCGCTCGGCGATGATGGTGGCCCGGCTGCGCAGCGGCCCGCAGGCGCTGACTGCCCGCGAGGCGCTGCGACTGGCCACCATGGGCGGCGCCCGGTGCCTCGGCCGGCAGGCCGAGCTGGGTTCGCTGGAGCCGGGCAAGCTGGCCGACGTCGCGGTCTGGCGGCTGGACGAGCTGGGACTGGCCGGTGGCCTGGACCCCGTGTTCTGTTGGGCATTCTCCTCCTCCGCCCCGCTGGAGCTGCTGCTGGTCAACGGCCGCGGGGTGGTCGCCGAGTCCACCCTGCTGACCGCCGACAGCGGCCGGCTGGCCCGCGAGGCGGCCGCCGCCAGCGCCCGGCTGGTGGGCCGATGAGCACCGAAGCCGTCAGCACCCGGTCGGCCGTGCTGGCCGGCGGCATCGGCACCAGCCCGGTCCGTCCGGATGCCACCCTGAAGGTGCGCGGCGAGTTCGCCTACTCCTCGGACATGTGGCTGGACGACATGCTCTGGGGCGCCACCCTGCGCAGCCCGCACCCGCGGGCCCGGATCGTGTCGATCGACCTGACCGAGGCGCTCAGGACCGTCGGGGTGCACGCGGTGCTGACCGCCGAGGACGTGCCGGGGGTGAACCGGTACGGCCTGGAGATCGCCGACCAACCGGTGCTGGCCGAGCGGGAGGTGCGCTACCAGGGCGAGCCGGTGGCGATCGTGGCCGCCGACCATCCCGAGATCGCCCGGCTGGCCTGCAAGAAGATCGCGGTGCACTACGAGGTGCTGCAGCCGATCACCGACCCGGTGGCGGCCAGTGCGCCGGATTCGCCGCTGGTGCATGAGCAGCCCGTCCCCGGCCACGGCATCGAGGGC
>JAVEEO010000321.1 GCA_030840415.1 Pseudonocardiales bacterium
CCGAGCACGAGCAGACCTTCGTCACCTCCCAGCCGATGAACGCGCTGATCGAACCGGGCGACGTGGCCGGCGCCGCGCTCTGGCTGGCCTCGGACGAGTCCCGTCAGGTGACCGGCAGCGTGGTGGCGGTCGACGGCGGGTTCACCAGCCGATGACCGCCGAACTGATCGTCGAACAGCTGGCCACCGAACCGGCGGCGGCCGGCCGGCTGTGCCAGGCACTGGCGGCGCGGCTGGAAGGCGCCGACGAATCCCGGCTGGCCGAGCGGGTAGCCGCCTGCACCGGCACCCGGCTGTGGATGGAGCAGGTACCGGGGGCCGCGGACTCGCCGGCCGCGACCCGGCGGCGGGAACGCGAGCTGTCCCGGCCGGTGGATCCGCAGACCGGACCGGGCGTCCGGGTGCTGCTGCTGCGCTATGCCGACGGGCCGGCGGACCTGGTGGTCGTCGCGCACCGGGCGGTGGCCGAGCCCGATTCGGTGCTGCGAGCGGTGCTCTCCGAGCCGACCCCGGTGGCTCGGCTCGATACCGGCCTGTTGGAACGGTTGCGGGCTGGGCTGGCCGGACTGGACGGCGCGGCGCCGCCGGGCTGGGGCCTGGGCCGGGCGGGGGCAAAGACCGTCGGGGTCTGCCGTTTCGCCCTCGGACCGGTCGTGGCGCACCAGCCACTCGACGTGCTGCTGGCCGGCGCGCTCGGCCTGGTATTGGCCAGGTGCAGCGCCACGAAGCGGGTCGGCATCGGGATCGATCCGCTGCACACCGCCGCCTTCGACTGCGCGGCCGGCAGCACGGTGTCCGATTACCTGGAGCTGGTGCGGCAGGGATACCGGCAGCCGAGCACCGAACCGACGCCGGTCGGGCTGGCGGTCGGTGCGACCCGGCCGTTCCTGGCGCCGGTGCATCCGCTGTCGATCCGGTTCGAGCCCGGCTCCGACGGGATCCTGCGGGGCGGCTGCTGGTTCCGGCACGACGCTTTCGACCCGGCCGTGGTCCGGTGGTTCGCGGAAATGCTTGGCACTGCGTACCGCAGCCTGGCAGCCGCCGGTCCGGACGAGCCGATCGGCGAGCTGGCCCTGTTCGACGGCGCTCAGCTGCGGCAGCTTGCCGAACTCGGCGGGCTGGGTGCCCGGACGCCGGAACCGCCTGCCCGGCGGATCGAGGAGCTGGTGAGCGCGCAGGCCGCGTCCCGCCCGGACGCGATCGCACTGTGCTTCGAGCAGCACCGGCTGAGCTACCGCGAGCTGGACGAGCGGGCCAACCGGGCCGCGCACGCGCTGCGGGCGGCCGGGGTGCGGACCTCCGACCGGGTCGGGGTGTGCCTGCAGCGCTCACTCGACCTGGTGGTGATGCTGCTGGCGGTGCTCAAGGCCGGTGCGGCCTACGTGCCGATGGATGCCGACTACCCCGTCGAGCGGCTGGCCTTCACCGCCACCGACGCCGGCCTGTCGGTGGTGATCACCGACCCGGCGGAGTTCCCGCCGCTGCCCGGCGTGCGGCTGCTCGCTCCGGACGCGCTGCAGGCAACCGAATGGCCCTCGACCGCGCCCGATCGATCCGGCGGGGTCGATGAGATCGCCTACGTCATTTACACCTCGGGATCCACCGGCCGGCCCAAGGGCGTGCTGGTCGGCCACCGCAACGTCGCGAGCCTGCTGGCCGCCACCGCGGACGACTTCGGGCTGAGCGGTGACGACGTCTGGACCCTGTTCCACTCCAGCGCGTTCGACTTCTCGGTCTGGGAGATCTGGGGCTGCCTGGGCACCGGTGGCCGGCTGGTGGTGGTGCCGAAGTGGACCGCGCGCGAGGCGGGGCAGTTCGCCGAGCTGCTGCATGCCGAGCAGGTCAGCGTGCTCAACCAGACCCCCAGCGCGTTCAGCCAGCTGGCGGAAGTCGATCGGCAACGCCGGCTGCCCGACTCGCTGCGGCTGGTGGTCTTCGGCGGTGAGCCGCTGGACACCCGGCCGCTGCTCGGCTGGTTCGACCGGCACCCGGAGAGCCGGTGCCGGCTGGTCAACATGTTCGGCATCACCGAGACCACCGTGCACGTCACCGCCCAGACCCTGGGACGGCACGAGGCGCTGACCGGCTCGCGATCGGTGGGGCGGCCGCTGCCCGGCTGGCACCTCAGCGTGCTCGACGCGGACGGCCACCCGGTGCCACCCGGGGTGCCGGGGGAGATCCACGTCGGCGGTGCCGGGGTGGCTGCGGGCTACCTGGGCCGGCCGGAGCTGACCGCCCAGCGTTTCGTGGTGGATCCCCACGCCGGCACCCAGGGCGATCCGCGATCGTCGGGGCCGCGCTACCGCAGCGGTGACCGGGGCAGGTTGCTGCCCGACGGCCGGCTGGAGCACCTGGGCCGGCTGGACAACCAGGTCAAGCTGCGGGGCTTTCGCATCGAACTGGACGAGATCCGATCGCGGCTGCTGGACGCGCCCGGGGTGGGCGCGGCGGCGGTGCTGCTGCGCCAGGACGGCACCGATGCGGCGGCCGCCCGGCTGGACGGTTACCTGGTGCTGTCCGGCGCCGGCACCGTCGATCAGGTGCGCGAGCACGCGGCGCGATTCCTGCCCGAGCACATGGTGCCCAGCACTTTCACGGTGCTGCCGGCCTTGCCGTTGACCAGCAATGGAAAGCTGGATTCGGCACGGCTGCCCGAACCTGTTCTGTCAGTGCCGGAAACGCAATCGCCACTGACCGGGGGTGGCGAGGACGCCGACCTCGAGACCCGGCTGCATGCGGTCTGGCAGCAGGTGTTCGGCTTCCGGGTCGGCGTGGACGACGACTTCTTCACCCTCGGCGGCAATTCGCTGCTCGGTGTCCAGCTGTTCGCGGCGATGCGGTCGGCGGGGCTGCCCGCGCCACCACTGCGGCAGCTGTACCTGAACCGGACGGTGCGCGGGCTGGCCGGGGTGCTCAAGCAGGTGGCACAGGCACAGGCGGTTCAGGAGGGGGCATCGGCATGCTGATTCTGCTCGGCTACCGGCGACTGCCGGTGTACCGGGAGTACCTGCTGGCAGCGGTGGCCGGCGAGCAGCGGGTGTGGCTGTTCTCCGATCGCGAGCCGACCTGGGAGCGGCAGTACCTGGCCGGGCACACGGTTCTCGACGTCACCGACCCGGACGCGCTGGTCGCGGCGGCCCGGCCGTTGCGGCCGGCAGGCCTGCTGACCTGGGACGACACGCTGGTGGTGCAGGCGGCCCGGTTGGCGCAGGCCCTGGGGCTGCCGACCAGCCCGCCGGAGGCCGTGCTGCTCTGCCGGGACAAGCACGGCACCCGCCAGGCGCTGCGGGCAGCCGGAGTGCCGCAGCCGGGGTCGGTGCTGGTGACCTCGCTGCCGCAGGCCCGCCAGGCTGCCGCCGAGCTGGGCTATCCACTGGTGCTCAAGCCGCGCGGGCTCTACGCCAGCATCGGCGTGGTGAAGGTGGACACGCCCGAGCAGCTGGCCGGCCGGTTCCGGGTGGCCCGGGGTGCGCGGACCGGCGGTGCGTCCGAGGTGCCCGGCTCGGACGTGCTGGTGGAGCAGTGCCTGGACGGCCCGGAGATCAGCGTGGACGCCGCCTGGCTGGATGGTGAACCGGCAGTGGGCTTCGTGGCGCGCAAGGAGTGCGACTTCCCGCCGTACTTCGAGGAGGTCGGCCACCAGGTAAGCGCCGATGATCCGCTGCTGCACGACCGGCAACTGCTCGACGTGCTGCGGGCCGCGCACGCCGCCGTCGGCTACACCACCGGCTGGACACACACCGAGCTGCGGCTGTCCGCCGACGGGCCCAAGGTGGTGGAGATCAACGCCAGGGTGGGTGGGGACCGCATCCCGGACCTGGCCAGGCTGGCGCTCGGGGTGGACATCGGCGCGGCGGTGGCCGCGGCCGCGCTCGGCCGGCGCCCGGACTTCGAACCGACCGCGCACCGGGTCGCGGCGGTGCGCTTCCTCTACCCCGACCACGACTGCATCCTGCGCTCGGTCGAGATCGACAGCAGCGCGCTGCCCGCGTCGGTCGACAGCGCTACCCCGGTGGTGCTGCCCGGGCACGAGTTGCGGTTGCCGCCCTACGGCCACATTCCAGGTCGGTATGCCCTGGTCATCACGGTCGCCGACACCGAGGCCGAGTGCCTGGCAGGCCTGGACAAGGCAGCTGCCGCGATCTCCCTGAACGTCCTGCGAGCGCTGTGATCCTTTGGCCGGCGCGGTGTTCTACAGTCGGCGCATGGCTTCCTCCGACGGCACTCTCCGGCTGCGCGCGACGCTGGAACCGCGCGGCCCGGCGGCCGCCATCGTCCTGACCGATGAGCAGGCCGCGGCGTTCGGAGCGGGCAAGGCCTTCGGGGTGCGGGTGTCGGTGAACGGCAGAGAAGTTCCAGCACGGCTTGCCCGGATGGGTGGTGAGAACCTGGTGGGCTTCAGCAAGAAGCTGCGTGCCGAGCTGGATGTCGAGATCGGTGACACCGTGGATGCGGTGATCGCTGTCGACACCGCGCCGCGCGAGGTCGTGGTTCCGCCGGCCCTCGCCAGCCGGCTCGGCGACGACCCGGCCGCCAAGGCTGCCTTCGATGCGCTGGCCCCGTCGCACCGCAAGGAGTTCGCCCGCTGGATCGACGAGGCCAAGCGAGAGGAAACCCGGGCGGCCCGGGTCGAGGAGACCCTGCAGTTGCTCCGCGCGGGCCGTACCCGACGCTGACCAGCAGCTCGCTTTCTCAGTTCAGCGGCGGCATTGTCGAAGGGGACTGGGTGGCGCGTGGTTGCCGGCTGCCCGGTCAGGGGCCG
>JAVEEO010000374.1 GCA_030840415.1 Pseudonocardiales bacterium
CGGCTCGCAGGGCGGAGTAACCCAGGACGTTCTGAAGGTAGATCGAGGTGAGGAACACGGCGCCGACCAGGACGCCGGTGATGCCGAGCATCACGGTGGTGCCGGTGACCGGCGAGCGGATCCGCCAGGTGTGCGGCGGGATGAGCGGCTTCGGCGAGCGGCGCTCGATGACGGTGAACGCGCTTAGCAGGGCAGCGCTCACGGCGAAGCCGATCAGGACCCGGGCCGACAGCCAGCCGCTGGCCGTGGTGCCGCCGAGGGCGTACATCAGGCTCATCAGCCCGCCGAGCACGGTGGCCGCGCCGGGTAGGTCGAACTGGGTGCGGCCCGTGGGCGCGGTGCGGGTGTTCGGCAACACCTTGACTGTTCCCGGGGCTGGCAGGCCTGGCCGCGGTGCTGGCCGGAGCCGGCCGGAGGTTGGCCCGACCCGAGCTTCTCCTCGCCGCGCACGCCAGCGCCCGTGGGCTGTTCCGCTACGCGGTGCCGCGCCGGGCAGGGGTGGCCTGGCTCGGCCAGCCGGGCCTGCGGCTGTCTGCCGATCTCTGGTCCGGATCGGCCGGAATGCTGCTGGCCCTGTGTCAGCTGACCGATCCGACGCCGTTCGCGCTGGACGCCCTGGACGCCCTGGACGAACGGCAACCCAGCGCGCTCGGAACCCCACCCCACCAGATCGGAGAGGAGGATTGTCATGGAAGAAGCCCTGCAGTTGCAGGCTGAAGAGGTCGAGATGGAACAGCACCGTTGCATCGTGGACAGCTTCAGCAGCGGCGGCGCCCAGTGCGAGTCGGTCTTCTGCTAGCACCGGTCTGGGCCTGCCGGGTGGCGGTCAACGACGCTCGGCAGGCCCAGCACCTCACGCCGCGTGATCTCCAGTGCCCTGCCCGAGCTCAGCCGGCCGCCAGCGGCAACGGCTCGTCAGGTTCGCGCGACGAGCCCGTGCCGCATGGCGTGCTCGAGCATCACCTCGGTGTCGTCGGTGAGAACGAACGGCACGCCGGCCCCGGCGAGCAGGCGCTCTGCCTGCTGGGTGCGTCGGACGCCGGCCGGGCCGGAGGTGCCCGCCCGGCGGATGTAGATCGCGGCCACCCGACCGGGGTACTCGGCGCAGAATTCCGCATAGATGGCCGGATCCTGCTGGCCGCTGTCGCCGATGAGCAGGAAGCGGCTGTGGGGCAGCGCCTGTGCCAGCTGCCGCAGGGTGGACAGCTTGTGCGTCCGCGAGCTGATCCGCAGCAGGCTGTCGGCGCTGGGGCCCCAGTCGGTCAGGACGAGCGGTCCGGACGGAACCCGTGCTGCGCCAGGAAATTGTGCAGGAAGCCGGCCAGGTTCCACGGGCTCGTCGACAGGTAGAAGAACGGCCGCTCCGGCGCCTCCGGCGAGCTTCGGGCCAGCGCTCGGTACAGCCGCGCCGCACCGGCGAGCGGAACGCGGCTGGTCTGGTCCTGCAGCAGCATCGTCCGCAAGGTCGCGACCAGGCCATGGGCAATGCCCGAGTCGACGATGGTGTCGTCGATGTCGCTGACCACCGTCACGTCCACCGCCGGGTCGGGCACGTGCACGGTTGAGACGGCCGCCTTGCCGGCCGGCCGGACGGGGACCAGCGTGACCGGATGCTGCCCGGCAGGCAGCCGGAGATCCTCGATCCGCACCCGCAGGTAGCCCTCCTGGTCGGCACGCACCAGCACCTCGCGGCTGTCGACGGTGACCCGCACCAGCGCGGCGGGAACCTCGGCGCTGAGGAACGGCAGCAGGTTCGCGCGCAGCACCGCCCAACTGCTGCCCGGCTCGTCACCGGCGCGCCGGCTCGCCTCGACGAGCACCCGCCCGCCCAGCACCACCCAGCCGTCGGTTCCGAAGCCGGCGAAGGGATGGACGCGGACCGGTCGGCCCGCTCGCAGCAACAGCCAGGAGACCCTCCGCTCGACGGCCTCGAAGGCGAGCAGGACGGCACGCAGCACCCGCCTCATCCGGCTCGGTCCTCAGCCGACGTCGTAGCTCAGGTGGGTCGCCGTCGAGGTCGCGATCACGCTCCGCTGCACCAGGGTGAGCTGCGTTCCCCCGGGGAACAGGGGCGTTCCGGCGCCCAGCACGACCGGCGCGAGATGCAACGACAGCACATCGACCAGGCCGGCGGCCAGCGCCGAGCCGATGGTGGCGCCGCCGCCCATCAGCACCACGTCGAGCTCCGCGCCGCGGTCCGACGACGCCGCTTCGGCGCGCTGTCGTGCGGCTGCCACCGCATCGGACAGGCCGGTGGTGACAAACGTCCAGTCCAGGTCGGTGAGCCGCACCGACTCGGGCCGGGTGCTCGTCACGACGACGAAGGAGGGCTTGCCGACCTCGCCGGCGCCGTAGCCGGTCTCGTCGTTCCAGCCCGTCGGGGCGTCGACCTGGTCGAAGAGCCGGCGGCCGAGGATGACGGCACCCGAGTGGCTCGTCGCCTGACCCAGGATCCGGCGGTCGTCGGCATCCTCGGAGAACGCCCAGCTGTGCAGGGCCTCGCCTCCGATGCCCAGGCCGTGCTCCGGGCTCGGATCGGGTCCGGTGACGAAGCCGTCGAGGGAGATCGAGATGTCGGCGATAACCCGGGTCATGCCAGCAGTCTAGGAAGGCGGCGACGCGCGGCGCTCGCCGATGCAGGTGGCGATCTGCTCGAGCATGCTGTCCAGTCCCAGCAGGAACTCGGCTTCGAAGCGGTCCTCGGCAAGCCCTTCGGCCAGCCGGTGGATGGTGGGGTAGCGGTCGGCGTCCAGTTCGCCCTGCGGATCGAGCAGTTCCTCCGGTTGGGTGGCCCCGGCAACCGCGTGCCGGTCACCGACGCTCCGGGTCGGGGTCAGGCTGCCCGGGGCAGGATGCGCGGCGCTGGCCTGCTCGTTGCTGCCCTCGCCCTCCGACGGCGCGTAGGAACCGTCGCCCGGCAGCGGTTGGTGGATGGACATGGCGCTGGTTTCCAGCAGCAGGAAGCCGAGCAGGAAGCTGTTGAAGCTGCGATAGGCGAACAGCACCTGCTCGTCGGTGAAGCCCTCG
>JAVEEO010000403.1 GCA_030840415.1 Pseudonocardiales bacterium
CAGGCTGTAGCCGATCTGGCCGGCGGCGCCGGTGACGGTGACATTCACGGGAGTTTTCGTCATGCCGGCGACCTTACCGCGCGGGTTCGAGCCACCTGCCGGGAGTTCAGCGCCTCGCTCCGACCTCGTGGCGGGTCAGCCGGCGTCCGGCAAGGGGGCGAGCCACCCCTGTACCCGCGTCACCGTCAGCAGATCTGTATCAGGCACCGTGTCGAGCCGTTGCCGTAGCGTGTCCGCACTGACGACGCGAGCTGCGGTGAGCGCGCCGACGAACTCCAGATCCTTCGTCCGGAACGCGCACAGCTTGGACACGCGCAGATCGTGGGCTTCCGGGCAGGCGCCCACCACCGTCCTGGCCCGCGCCGCCTGGCTGGCGAACACAACCACCTCGTCGACATCGAGCACATCGCATGCCGCACGGATCAGGTGGAGCAGGTCGATCCGATTCACCGGGAGTAGGCCCGGTTCAGGGCAGCATTGCGCTCGTCTTCGCTGACGATGCCCAGCAACGGGCTCACCTGGCGCAGGTCCTCGCCCTCGTCTCCGCCGATCAGGAAGGCCTCGACCATCCGCTCGGGCGGCAGCCGCAGGATGGTCGCCCAGTCGGTGAGCCAGCGGTCCGCCCCGGGGCCGTGCAGCTTGGCTCGCATTCGATCGAGTTCCACCTCGGCCCGTTCGAACGACACGTCGCCGTTCAGGAATGGCGAGCGATCTCGCGGTGCAACTCGTAACGGAACCGCGCGTCGGGCCGGTCGTACTGCGCCCGGCCGGGCAGCGCCAGGTCCTCGCGCCGATGCGCCAGAATCCGGTGCACGGCGACCTGGTTCGTCCCCAGGGCCGCGGCGATCGCCCGCTGGCTCAGCCCGGCCTCCGAGGCACGCACGACGGCATCGGCGAGCCGAAGGCGCGCCTGGGACAGCTCGAAGCTCAGCTGGCCCAGTTCGAGCTGGACACGCTCGACCTGCTCCTCCGTGGACATGATACAAAATGTATCACTCGGGAGTTCAGCGCTGGGGCAGCGCGACCGCGACCGCGAAGGTCAGGACGGCCAATCCCCAGTAGCAGGCGACGTCGAAGGAGCGCCGCCGGACCCGGAGCAGGCCGGCCTGCTCGTTGCTCAGCGCCAGCCGGAGCAGCCCGGCCACCAGCAGCCCGACGGTCATGCCGGCGACCGCGCGCAGCCAGTGCTGCGGGGCCAGCGCCACCGACAGCACCGCGGCCAGTTCGATCAGCAGCACGATGCCGAAGGGCAGTTCCTTCAGATCCCGCCCGGAGAACCCGCTGGCCATTCCGGCGGCGCCGCTCAGCCCGCTGCCGGGCGCTCGGCCGCCAGCCGCTCGGCGGCTGCCACCACGTTGCTCAGCAGCATCGCCCGGGTCATCGGCCCGACGCCACCCGGATTCGGCGCAACGAAGCCAGCGCGGCCGGCCACATCTTTGGCCACGTCACCGGCGATCTTGCCATCCACCCGGCTTACCCCGACGTCTAGCACCGCGGCGCCGGGCTTGACCATGTCGGCGGTGATCAGGCCCGGCACTCCGGCAGCCGCCACCACGATGTCGGCCCGGCGCACCTGCTCGGCCAGGTCCCGGGTACCGGTGTGGCACAGCGTCACCGTGGCGTTCTCCGATCGCCGGGTCAGCAGCAGCCCGAGCGGGCGACCCACCGTCAGCCCGCGCCCGATCACCACGGCCTGCGCGCCGGCGATCGGCACGTCGTAGCGGCGCAGCAGCTCGATGATGCCCAGCGGGGTGCACGGCAACGGCCCCGGCTGGCCGAGTACCAGCGAGCCGAGGTTGAACGGGTGCAGGCCGTCGACGTCCTTGGCCGGATCGACCCGGCTCAGGATCGCAAACTCGTCCAGGCCGGTCGGCTGCTGCACCAGGAAGGCGGTACAGGACGGATCGGCGTTGAGCTCGTCCACCACGGCCAGCACCTCGGCCAGGCTGGCGCTGGCGGGCAGCTCGCGCTGAATGCTGGCGATCCCGATCTCGGCGCAGTCCCGGTGCTTGGCCGAGACGTACCACCTGCTCGCCGGGTCCTCGCCGACCAGCACGGTGCCGAGACCGGGTGGCACGCCGCGGGCCGCCAGCGCGGCGATCCGCTGGGCCAACTCGGCCTTGATCGATGCCAGGGTGGCCTTGCCGTCCAGGAGGGTTGCCGTCACCGGCGTCATCTTGCCAGCCCGCCCGGTCAGCCGATCCGGACCCCGAGGTACTGGGCGAAGGCCAGCGCCTGCTCCACCTCGACCCGGGTGCCGGTCAGGTCGACCACCCGGGGGTCCAGCCCGTCGATCACCGCCCCGCGCAGGTCGGCATCGCGCAGCGAGGCCTGCCCCCAGCGCAGCCCGCGCAGGTTCGCCCCGGCGAACACGCACCGATCGAGCCTGGCACCGGTGAGGTTGGCGTCCACCAGCTTGACGTCGGAGAAGTCCAGCTCGCGCAGGTCCGCCCCGCCGAGCGAGACCGCCGTCCAGTCGCCGCCGCCGGACACCGTGACCGAGCGCAGCGGCGTGTCGGCGAAGCTCGAGCCGGTCAGCTTGCACTCGACCAGGCTGGCGCCGGTGAACCGGGTCCGGGTGAACGAGCAGGCCACGAAGGCGGTGCGCAGGTGCGAGGAGCCGGTGAGCTCGGCCCGGTCGAAGCTGCAGTCGGTGAAGCTGCAGGCCTCGGTGGTGAGCTCGTCCAGCGCCGCCTCGTCGAAGCGGCACCGGGTGAAGTGCAACCGCCGCAGCGACAGCTGGCGCAGGTCGGTCCCGACGAAGTCCTCGTCGACGATCTCCGGGCCGGCCTCGACCAACTCGGCGAACCAGGCCGGCACCGGTCCGGCTCCCGACGTCGCGGCCGGCCCACCATCCTCTTGGCTCATGCCGAACCGCTCTTCGCGCAAGCGCTCAGCGCCGGACTCGCTCCGCTCCTCGCTCGCTGACGCTCGCTGCGATGCTCACTCATCGTCATCAGTGCGCGAAGTGCCGGGTGCCGGTGAAGTACATGCTCAGGCCGGCGGCCTCCGCGGCTGCGGTCACCTCGGCGTCGCGGATCGAGCCGCCGGGTTGCGCCACCGCCCGGACGCCGGCCTCGATCAGCACCTGCAACCCGTCCGGGAACGGGAAGAAGGCGTCCGAGGCGGCGTAGCTGCCCGCCGCGCGGTCGCCCGCCCGGGCCACCGCCAGTCGGGCCGAGTCGACCCGGTTGACCTGGCCCATGCCGACCCCGACGGTGGCGCGGTGCCGGGCCAGCAGGATGGCGTTGGACTTGACGGCCCGCACCGCACGCCAGGCGAAGACCAGCTCGGCGAGCTCGGCCCCGGCCAGCGCCGGCCCGCAGACCAGCGCCCAGTTCGCCGGATCGTCGCCGGCGGCGTCGACCGCGTCGGCGTCCTGCATCAGCACCCCGCCCGAGATCGGCCGCGGTTCCAGGCCGCGCGGCCGGGGACCGGGCACCATCAGCAGCCGCAGGTTCTTCTTCGCGGTCAGCGCCTCCAGCGCGGCCGGCTCGAACGCCGGGGCCAGGATCACCTCGGTGAACACCTCGGCGACCTGTTCGGCCAGTTCGGCGGTGACTGGACGGTTGGTGGCGATCACCCCGCCGTAGGCCGATACCGGGTCACAGGCGTGTGCCAGCGCGTGCGCCTCGGCGATGTCGGAGCCGAGCGCGATGCCACACGGGTTGGCGTGCTTGATGATCGCCACGCACGGCTCGGCGAAGTCGAACGCGGCCCGGTAGGCGGCATCGGCGTCGACGTAGTTGTTGAAGCTCATCGCCTTGCCGTGCAGCTGTTCGGCCTGCGCGATGCCCGGCTCGGCACCCTGCTGGATGTACAGCGCGGCCCGCTGGTGCGGGTTCTCGCCGTAGCGCAGCACCTCGGCGCGTTCCAACGCCACCCCGAGGTAGGGCGGGAAGCCGGCCGGCTGGGTGTGCGGGTCCTCGGCGGCAGCGGCTTCGGCCAGCACGGTCTGCTCGCCGAACCAGTTGGCGACCGCGGCGTCGTAGGCGGCGGTGTGGGCATAGGCCCGGCCGGCCAGCCGCTGCCGGGTCGCCAGGTCGAAACCGCCGGCCACCACGGCGGCCAGCACGTCGGGGTAACCGGCCGGGTCGACCACCACCGCCACCGAACCGTGGTTCTTCGCCGAGGCACGCACCATCGCCGGGCCGCCGATGTCGATCTGCTCGACGACCTCGGCCGCCGACGCGCCGGCCGCGACGGTCTCGCGGAACGGATAGAGGTTGACCACCACCAACTGGAAGGTCTCGATGCCCAACTCGCGGACGGTCGACAGGTGCTCGGGGTTGCCCTGGTCGGCCAGCAGCCCGGCATGCACGTGCGGGTGCAGGGTCTTGACCCGGCCGCCAAGGATCTCGGGAAAGCCGGTCACCGAGTCGACCGGGGTCACCGGAACGCCCAACTCGGTGATCCGGGCCGCCGTCGAGCCGGTCGAGACGATCTCGACGCCCGCCTCGTGCAGGCCGCGGGCCAGCTCGGCCAGCCCGTTCTTGTCATAGACGCTGACCAGGGCGCGGCGCACCGGGATTCGGGTCATGGATTCGGACTCCTCGGTGCTCGGAACTGACGCGGTACTCGGAATTGACGCGGTACTCGGAACTGACGCGGTACTCAGGATCGGCTGGTGCGCAGGCAGAGCCGGCGGACGGTGTCGAGGAACAACGGCTTCTCGGCGGCCTGGATGCGCTGCCGCAGGCTGTCCTCGGTGTCGCCGTCGAGGACCGGCACCGCGGCCTGGGCCAGGATCGGGCCGGAGTCGAGCCCGGCATCGACCCGGTGCACGGTGACCCCGGTGACCTTGACGCCGTGGGCCAGCGCGTCGGCGACGGCGTGCCCGCCGGGAAAGGACGGCAGCAGCGACGGATGGGTGTTGATCATCTCGAACCGGCTGACCGTGGCCGGCGCCAGCACCCGCATGAAGCCGGCCAGCAGCACCAGGTCCGGTTCGTGGCCGGCGATCGCCTCGGCAAGTGCGGCGTCCCAGGCCGGCCGATCGGGGTAGTCGGCCAGTGCCACCGCGAAGGTCGGCACCCCCGCATCGGCGGCCCGCCGCATCGCCGGGCAGCCCGGCCGGTCGGTGCCGGCGGCCACCACTTCGGCACCGAACCCGGGGTCGGCGGTGGCGTCCAGCACCGCCTGGAGGGTGCTGCCCGAACCGGAGGCGAGCACCACGAGCCGGACGGTCACGCGCCTACCCTAGCGGTGCCGCCTTGAGCGCCTGCGGTGCGCGGGGGCCGTCCTCAGCTGGCGGTGCGCGAGCGCGCCGCGGTCTCGGCGACCGGGGTCAGTGGCCGGTTCCCGTCGTCCTCCTCGTCCTGGTCGGCGTCCTCGGCCGGCTCGGACTTCAGCGCGTACAGGCCAGGCCGGCCGCGGTCGGCGAGCCGGCCACGGACTGCCTCGATACCCAGCCAGCATGCCGCTGCCAGCAGCACCAGCAGGGCCGTGCTCAGGCCGACCGCCCACCAGTGCGCCCCGACGTGGCGCAGGGTGTTGCGTCCCAGGGTGCCGGCGGCCAGGCCGGTCGGCACCGCCAGCAGCAGTCCGGCCAGGGCTGCCGCCGCCGCGCAATCGGCCAGCCGGTCGGTCCACGGGCGGTGAGTTGCCGGCACGATGCGCAGTACCGCCCAGCCGGCCACCAGGGCCGGCGCGAGGACCGTCAGCACGGCCAGCCACCCCGCAGGCTGGTGGTGCGGCAGGCCGGCCAGCATCGGAAACACCGGCAACCGGCCGGAACTGACCCCGAAGGCCGAGACCGAGGTGGACGCCCCGATGTCGAAGCCGGGCCCGGTCAGGTAGCTCACGCCGGCCAGCACCGCGTTCGGCGTCGCGGAGATCCCCAGCAGCGCGACCGGCAGCCCGGCCGCTCCGGGGGCGAGCTGGCGCTGCAGCGCCACCGCGTCGGAGAAGTGCGCGATCAGCATGCCGGCCGACAGCAGCGAACCCACGGCCAGGTAGCCAGCGGCCACCACCGCCGCGGCCCGCGACACCTGCTGCCAGCGCACCGGGAGCCGGTTCCACAGCTCGCCGGCGGACCGGGCGGCCCCGCCGACGGCCAGCACGAACACCAGCGCCGCGAGCAGGCTGGGTAGTACCGGCGCGTGCGTGCTGCCCAGCCGTGCCCAGCCGGCCAGCACCGCCGACCCGGACGCGTAGCCCACCGCCAGGCCGGCGAAGCCGGACCGGGAGCCCTGCCGGCGGGCATGCCCGCCCACCAGCCAGCCGAGGCCGAGGGTGACCAGCAGCGGCGTCAGGGTGACCGGAACCCCGGCCAGCACCACCCCGCCGTGGCCGGCAGCCAGCAGCACCAGCGCGGCCGCCTTCAACGCCGACAGCGCGGAGGTGGAATCGGTGCCCGGCATCAGCCAGGCGGCATAGGTCGGCACCGCGCAGCAGCCGAGGGCGATCAGCAGCAGGACCAAACCGGAGCCGACGCCGTGCCGAAACCGGGTCAGCCAGCCGGGCGGATACTGCTGATCGGTGGAACTCACCCTGCCAGGCTCGCAAAGTGGTCGCCGATGGCGGACCAGGCGCGCCGGGTGTGGCGGGTATCGCGGCGCGGGCCGCAGTCAGCGCGGAGGCGATGACTGCGGTCGTTGCGCGGCGATCAGCGGGGTGACTGCGGCCACTGGCCGGGCGGCCGGGACGCCGGGTGGTCCGGCTGTCCCGGCTGGCCGTGGGCAGGTTGGTTGGTTGCCGGTCGACCGGTCGGTTGGCCGGTCGGTTGGCCGGTCGGTTGGCCGGTCGAACGCGGGTCGGCGCCCGGCTGGCCGGCCGGCGGCCGGCCCCAGGCTGACTGCCCGGGCTGGAGCGGCTGGCCGTATTCCGGTTGGCCGTACCCCGGTTGGCCGGACCCCGGGCCGTAAGGGGGCTGAGTGGGCTGGCCGTAGTAGGGCTGGCCCGGGCGAGCCGGCTGGGAGTAGCCGCCCGGACCGTAGCTGGGCTGGCCGTAACCGGGCCGGCCGTAGCCCGGACCGTACCCGGGTTGCCCGTACGGCGGCTGACCGTAACCGGGCTGTGCGTAGCCCGGTTGGCCATAGCCCGGTTGCCCGTAGCCGGGTGGCCCGTAGGCCGGCTGCCCGTAAGCAGGTTGGCCGTACCCGGGCTGACCGTAGCCGGCATAGCGCTGGCTGGCCGCCTGGTCCGCGGCCTCCTGCTCGGCGCGCAGGGCCCGGACCCGCTCGGCCCGTACCGTCTTGTCGCTGCCGCGCAGCCAGCCGACCGTCAACGCGACCCCCTGCGCGGCGGCGGTCAGCAGCCCGGCCACCGACCCGGCCTGGACGGTGGTGCTGTCCGGCTTGGCGATCATCCCGCCCAGCACGATGATCGCGGCAGCACCGGCCAGCAGCGCGGCAACCGGCGGCGACTCGGACTCGTGTGCCCGGCCGGCCAGCATCTGATGCAGGGTCAGGGCGGCCGCGGCCAGCACCAGCGCGATGCCGGCCGCGCCGGTGCCGGAGTAGAAGCCGGAGGTGCCGCCGCCGGAGTCACCGACGGTGCCGAACCACCCCAGGAATCCCCAGAGCACCATCGGAGCGCCGAAGGCCGCGCCCACCACGTCCCACGGCCGGGCCCGTACCAGGGCACCGGCAGCGAGCTGATCGAGCTGTCTCATAGCCTGAATCTAGGCGATGGAACCCCGCCGCTGCCCGCAGCGGGTATCGCCGCGGGCAGCCGGTAGGGTCCGGCGGTCGGAACAGGTCAGCGCCCGGTCGGCAGTGTCCCGCCGGTGTCGGTGAACCGCTTGAAGGACAGAGCCGTTCCGGCCAGGACGGCCAGCAGGCTGATCCAGTACCCGAACGCGTGGCCCTTGTCGATCTTGAAACCCAGGATGCCGGTTCCGGCGGTGTTGCCCGGTATCACGAACAGCGCGAGCAACAGCAACAGCGAGGCAAGGCCGAACGCGGCCAGCACCACCAGCCGGACCGGAAATGCCAGCCGCACGCTGCCGGACAGCTGTACCGCCAGCAGCAACGCGGCGCTGACTGCCAGCAGGGTGGCCAGTGGTGCCAGCGCGCCGTGCCAGGCATTGGTCGTCACCGTCTGGGAAAAGGTGGCGATGGTGACCTTGTAGGAGAAGTAGGCGAAGAACGAGAACAGGAAGGCGAGCACACCGGCCGCGACGATCGCCCAGTCCAGCGGGTCGACGCTGGCCGGATCGAAGCCCCGCAGGCCGGCGTAGCGATTGCCGGGAGCCGGCGGGGTGGGTGGCGGGTAGTTCGGCTGGCCGTAGCCGGACTGGCTGTCGCCGGGCGGGGCGTAGGCCGGCTCACCGGTCACCGGCTGGCCGAAGCCGGGCGGGGGGTAGGTCGGCTCGCCGTAACCGGCGGGCGGCGGGGTGGGTGGCTGCGGCGGCACGCCGCCGGGGCCGGGTTGCCGAGGCTCTTCCGTCATGGTGTTCCCCGTTCTGTGAGGGCCATAGCTGGTTCACAACGGAGCCCAAGCTATACCCGCGGCCGCTACCGCACCCACCGAATGACGAGCCCCCAGGGACGGGCAACCGCACGGCAGAAACAGTTGGCCCGGACGCGCGGCGCGCGTCCGGGCCAGCCGGGGAGTTCCAGCGCTCAGGAGCTGAGCAGCTCCCGCATCAACCGGGCCGTCTCGCTGGGGGTCTTGCCGACCCGCACGCCGGCCGCCTCCAGGGCTTCCTTCTTGGCCTGTGCGGTGCCCGAGGACCCCGAGACGATCGCACCGGCGTGGCCCATGGTCTTGCCCTCGGGCGCGGTGAAGCCGGCGACGTAACCCACCACCGGCTTGGTGATGTGCTCGGCGATGTAGGCGGCGGCCCGCTCCTCGGCGTCGCCGCCGATCTCGCCGATCATCACGATCGCCTCGGTGTCCGGGTCGTCCTGGAAGGCCTGCAGGCAGTCGATGTGGGTGGTGCCGATCACCGGGTCGCCCCCGATGCCGACCGCCGAGGAGAAGCCGAGGTCGCGCAGCTCGAACATCATCTGGTACGTCAGGGTGCCCGACTTCGACACCAGGCCGATCGGTCCGGAGCCGGTGATGTTGGCCGGGATGATGCCGGCGTTGGACTTGCCCGGGCTGATCAGACCGGGGCAGTTCGGGCCGATGATCCGGGTCCGCGGCGGGAGCTGGCGATCGCCGCCATTCAGTTGAGCGCCCTTGTCGAGGTTATAGGCCCAGGCCGCGGTGGAATCGTGCACCGGCACGCCCTCGGTGATCACCACGCACAGGCCGATGCCGGCGTCGACGGCCTCGATGATGGCGTCCTTGGTGAACGCCGGCGGCACGAACAGCACCGAGACGTCGGCACCGGTCTTGGCCATCGCGTCGGCGACCGAGCCGAACACCGCGACGTCGGTGCCGTCGACGTCCACGGTCGAGCCGGCCTTGCGGGGGTTCACCCCGCCGACGATGTCGGTGCCCGAGGCCAGCATCCGGCGGGTGTGCTTCATGCCCTCCGAGCCGGTCATGCCCTGGACGATGACCTTGGACTTCTCGTTCAGAAAGATTGCCATCTCGTCAGTCCCCTACTTCGCGCTGTTGGCGAGTTCGGCGGCCTTCTCGGCGCCGTCGTCCATGGTGTCGGCCAGCGTGACCAGCGGGTGGGCGGCCTCGGTGAGGATCCGCCGACCCTCCTCGACGTTGTTGCCGTCCAGCCGGACCACCAGCGGCTTGGTCGCCGAGCTGCCCAGCATGCCCAGCGCGGCCACGATCCCGTTGGCCACCGCGTCGCAGGCCGTGATGCCGCCGAAGACGTTGACGAACACCGACCGGACCGCCTGGTCGCCGAGGATGATCTCCAGGCCGTTGGCCATCACCTCGGCCGACGCGCCACCGCCGATGTCGAGGAAGTTGGCGGGCTTCACCCCGCCGTGGGACTCACCCGCGTAGGCGACCACGTCCAGCGTGGACATCACCAGGCCGGCGCCGTTGCCGATGATGCCGACCTCACCGTCCAATTTGACGTAGTTGAGGCCCTTTTCCTTGGCCTTGGCCTCCAGCGGGTCGGCCGCGGCGGTGTCCTCGAGGTCGGCGTTGCCGGCCTGCCGGAAGTCGGCGTTGTCGTCCAGGGACACCTTGCCGTCGAGTGCCAGCACTTCACCCGAAGCAACCCGGGCCAGCGGGTTGATCTCGACCAGGGTGGCGTCCTGGGCCACGAAGGTCTCCCACAGCTTGACCACCGTGTCGGCGGTGGAGTCGATCACCTCGGCCGGGAAGTTGGCCTGGGTCAGGATCTCGGTGGCCTTGGCCTTGTCGACGCCGGCGATCGCGTCGATCGGCACCCGGGCCAGCGCCTCGGGCCGCTCGACGGCCAGCTCCTCGATCTCCATGCCGCCCTCGGCCGAGGCCATCGCCAGGAAGGTGCGGTTGGACCGGTCGAGCAGGAAGGAGAAGTAGTACTCGTTCTCGATCTGGGCGCCGGGGTCGACCAGCACCCGGTGAACGGTGTGGCCCTTGATGTCCATGCCCAGAATGGCCCGGGCTGCCTCCTCCGCCTCGGCGGGGGTCTTGGCCAGCTTCACCCCGCCGGCCTTGCCGCGGCCGCCGACCTTGACCTGGGCCTTGACGACCACCACGCCGCCGATCCGCTCGGCGGCCGCCCGGGCCTGCTCGGGGGTGTCGGCGGTCTCGCCCAGCCCGACCGGAACACCGTGCGCGGCGAACAACTGCTTCGCCTGGTACTCGAACAGATCCACGAGGCCTCTTCCGTCCTTTCGACGTGCCGGTTGGTTGCCGCCCAGCTCGGCTAGTCAGGCTATCCCGTAGCCCGGGACGGCCGATAACCGAGCGGACGTGATGTTGGCCAACTAACCTTCGCCGGCTACCCCACGCCGGCGCCGACGTTCTCGCGGACCCAGCGGACGATCTCCTCCATGGTCGCGCCCGGGGTGAACACCTTCGCCACCCCGAGCCGCTGCAGCTCGGGTAGATCGCCGTCGGGGATGATGCCGCCGCCGAAGACCACCACGTCCGTTGCCTCCCGCTCGGCCAGCAGCTCGGTCACCCGGCGGAACAGCGTCATGTGGGCGCCCGACAGCACCGACAGCCCCACGCAGTCGGCGTCCTCCTGGATCACCGTCTCCACGATCTGCTCCGGCGTCTGGTGCAGGCCGGTGTAGATGACCTCCATACCGGCGTCGCGCAGCGCCCGGGCCACCACCTTGGCCCCGCGGTCGTGGCCGTCCAGGCCCGGCTTGGCCACGACCACCCGGATTCGCTCACTCATGCTCTGCTCCCGATCTCGTCCGCGCCCTGCACCAGTCCTGCCACATCGTGACAGACCTGTCCTGCTGGCCCCGGCTCCTCTGCCGCGTTGTGGAAACTCCGCCGCGCTGTGGAAACCGACCAGCCCGTACCGCAGGGTATGCCGGTCGCCGGCCCGCGCCACGCCCGGCCGTGGCCGACCGCAACCGACCGGCGCCGAGCCCGGCGTCGTGTCAGAGTGGTGAACAGCGAGCAAACGGAGCTGTCCCGCAGGAGGATTTGCCGATGTCGGTCCCCGGATGGGTGGCGCGCGGCCCCCGGCTGCTGCGGCGCACCCCGGCAGCGGTGGCCGCCGAGGCGCTGGGTGCCGGCCAGGAGCTGGTCTGGCTGGCCGCGCACGCGCTCACCTACCCCGCCGGGCTGCTGGCCGAACAGGTCGCGATGGAGGACTCCCGCTACCGGATCGACACCCTGTCCCCGCTCACCCGCGGACTGATCCTGGCCGACATCGCCGCCGCCGGGCGACCGGTGGTGCTGGTACACGGCATCGGCGACAACCGCTCCGCCTTCACCATCCTGCGGCGCACCCTGCGCCGGCGCGGCTTCGGCAGGATCGTGACCGTCAACTACTCCCCGCTCACCTCAGACGTCCGGACGGCGGCAGCTGAACTCGGCCGGCATGTGGAACGGGTCTGCCGGCAGTCCGGCTATGAGCAGGTGTTCGTGGTCGGCCACTCGCTGGGCGGCATCATCGCCCGCTACTACGTGCAGTGCCTGGCCGGCGACTCCAGGGTGGGCACCCTGGTTACCCTCGGCTCGCCGCATGCCGGCAGCCAGTTGGCGCGGATGGCCCCGCTGCTGGTCGGCCGGCAGCTGCGGCCCAACTCCGAGCTGATGCGCGAGCTGGCCGGGCCGGCCAGCTGCAACACCCGGTTCGTGGCCATCTACTCCGACCGCGACGAGGTGGTGGTGCCGCATCGCAGCGCCCGGCTGGACCACCCGGACCTGAGCGTCAACCGGATACAGGTGCACGGCGTCGGCCACCTGTCGCTGCTGGTGAACAGCTCGGTGGCGCATGCCATCGCGGCTGCGCTGACCGGCGAGGCCGGCCGGCTGACCGACAGTTCGGACGTCGACGCGCCCGTGTCGGCGAGCTAGTTTGCCCATCCAGCATTTGATGCGTTACGGTTCCGCTTCGCGTCCCCTTAACAACAAGTAGGGCTGCCAGCCACTTCGAATGTGCCGGGACCGCCATGCGCGGAACGACCCCCGCGGCAGTAATTCGAACGGTATGGAGGCAGCTGAGTGGGACGTCACAGCGCGCCCTCACCCGCCGCTTCCTACCCACCAGCACTACCGATCTCGATCGGTCCCCGGCATGCCCGGCCGGCCGCTGATCGGACCTCGGGCCGGCGGCGGGTCGCCGTTCCCGGCCCGCTGGCAGGCTCGGCACCACAGTCGTTTGCGCGGCACCGGGCAGCAAGCTCACCCGTCCTCCCGGCCCTGCCCGGACGCGCCGAGCCGGCCCGGCACCGGGCAGTCGAACCGGCCCTGCCGAACCGGGCCGTCGAACCGGCGCTGCCGAACCGGGCCGTCGAACCGGCCCTGCCGAACCGGGCCGTCGAACCGGCGCTGCCGAACCGGGCACCGCTGTGGCGCCGGTCCCCGGTGGTACCGGCCGCGGTCGCCGTGCTCGCGGTGTGGAGCGGAGCGAATGCCCCGCGGCTGCTGCCGGCCGGCCATGCCGGTCCGGTGTCGCAGGCGGCCGGCGCCCCGCTGGAGCTGAGCGGACTGGTCGCCGGGTCGGTCGAGTCCGACAGCGCCGTCGACTCCACCACGGTGAGCGCCGCGGCGCGGCTGGCCCAGGCTGATCGCCGGGTCTCACGCGCCAGCCGCACGCTGCCCGGCCCCCGCGCCGACCTCGCCGCCCCGCTCCGGTCGGCGGTGCTGAAGCCGGCCGCCAAACCCGCCAAGCCGGCCGCCCGCTGGGTGCGGCCCAGCGTCGGGCCCGAGTCCTCCTGCTTCTGCATGCGCTGGGGCGTGATGCACGAGGGCATCGACCTGGCCGGCCCGCTCGGCTCACCGATCGTGGCGGTCGGCGACGGGGTGGTGGTCGAGGCCGGCCCGGCCAACGGCTTCGGGCTGTGGGTGGTGATCCGGCACGCGAACGGCGACTACAGCATCTACGGCCACATGTACACCTACTACGTCACCGTCGGACAGCACGTGCGCGCCGGCCAGCACATCGCCGACATCGGAGCCAACGGCCAGTCCACCGGGCCGCACCTGCACTTCGGAATCGCCCGGGGCAGCGCCTTCGGCCCGTACCTCGATCCAATTCCGTGGCTGGCCGCCCGCGGCGTCGCGATCGGCCCGTACAACCCGGACGCCTGACGCCTCACTCAGCCGGATCGGCAATACTGCCAGGGCAGCTGCCGGTGCGGTGCCGCAGCGCGAGACGGACGGCGGCCAGCGCGATGACCAGTTCCAGCATGGTCCGGCGCCGGCAGTTGCCGCAGCTCGAACTGCCCGGGGCCATCGTCGCGCAGGGCCGGCACTCGATCGCGCTGCGCTGGCTGCTCTCCCGGGCGCTGACGCTGTCGATCCTGGTGTTCGGGCACGAGAGCGACGTCACCGGCGACGGGAAGTACTACGCCCGCAGCCTGCACCAACTGTTCGAGGGCGGCGGCCTGCGCACCACCCTGCAGGAGTACCCGCTGCCGGTCTTCCTGGTGATCCTTCCCCAGTTCGTGCTGGGCTTTCTCAACCAGGTCGCCTTCATCATCCTGTTCGCGCTGTCGATGCTGATCGTGGACGCGGTGTTCACCGGCTTCCTGTGGCGCGGCGACGGCCGGCGGCGCGGCGACGCCACCAACCTGTGGCTGTGGTTCGTCCCGGCGATGGGACCGCTGGCCTACTTCCGGTTCGACCTGGTACCGGCGGTGCTGGCCGGCGGCGCGGTGCTGGCCGCCGTCCGCCGGCCCGCGGTGGCCGGCGCGCTGACCGCGTTCGGGGCCGCCCTGAAGCTGTGGCCGGCAGTCATGCTGCCGACCTTCCTGATCCGGCGCGGCGACCGTCGGCAGGTGCTGATCGGCTTCCTCGGCACCGCGATCCTGACCGGCGGCCTCGCGGTGGTGCTCGGCGGCGTCAGCCGCACCCTGTCGCCGCTGCGGTGGCAGTCCGCCCGCGGCCTGCAGATCGAGTCGATCGCCGCGACCCCGCTGATGCTGGCTCGGATGGTGCACCCGGTGGGCACCTGGGACATCCACGTGTCGCAGTACAAGGCCTTCGAGATCTTCGGGCCCGGGGTGCACCTGACCAGCCGGCTGACCAGCCTGCTCACCGTGCTGGGCGGGGTGCTGCTGGTCGTGCTGTGGTGGCGCGCGCACTCGGCGGCGTCGCCGTCGGCCGAGACCCTCGGCTGGATCTTCCTGGCCACCGCGCTGGTGGTCACCGTGACCAACAAGACCCTCAGCCCGCAGTACCTGTTGTGGCTCGGCGGCCCGGCGGCGGCCCTGGCGGTCCGGGCACCGGCCGATCCGGCGGTGCGTACCTTCGCACGGGTGTTGCTGGTCACCGCGGTGGCCACCCATCTGGTGTTTCCGATCGGCTACAACGCGCTGCTCAAGACCCACTCGTTCATGCCACTGGTGACCCTGGACCTGGCGGCACGCAACCTGCTGCTGCTCTGGCTGACCTGGTACGCGGTGCGCCAGGTCTGGATCCAGACCCGGCGGGCCGGGTGAGCGCGCTGATGGCCGGCGCCACCAGGTCGGCCCGGGCCCGGGTCACCGGGCACTGGCAGGTGGCGCTGCTGACCGGCCTGCTGTTCGTGGTCTACAGCGTCTACGGGCTGACCCGGCAGGCCAC
The DNA here is from genome assembly GCA_030840415.1 of Pseudonocardiales bacterium. Lineage (GTDB taxonomy): Bacteria > Actinomycetota > Actinomycetes > Mycobacteriales > Jatrophihabitantaceae > Jatrophihabitans_A. The sequence goes on from JAVEEO010000403.1 coordinate 15,046, forward strand.
CTACCTGACCGCCGGCTACGACCTGGGCATCTTCGACCAGGCGGTGCGCAACTACGCCCGGTTCCGGGCGCCGGAGGTGCCGCTCAAGGGCGCCCACTACAACATCCTGGCCGACCACTTCCACCCGATCATCGCCCTCGCCGCGCCGCTGTACTGGATCTGGAACTCCCCCAGCGTGCTGCTGGTGCTGCAGATGGCGCTGATCGCGGCGTCGGTACCGGTGGTCTACGCCTTTGCGCTGCGCCGGACGCCGCGTGGCGGCGCGCTGGTGGTGGCCGCCGCCTACGGCCTGAGCTGGGCGATCCAGGCGATGGTGGACTTCGACTTCCACGAGGTGGCCTGGGGAGTGCCGATCCTGGCGGTGGCGGTGGACGCCCTGGACCGCCGCGACGACCGGACGCTGCTGGTCTCGGCCGGGTTGCTGATGCTGGTGCGCGAGGACATGGGCGCGGTGCTGGTGATGATCGGCCTGCTGCGGCTGGCCTGGCGGCCCCGGCGCACCGGTTACCTGCTGATCGGCGGCGGCCTGGCCGGCTACCTGCTGGTGACGGCGCTGATCATCCCGGCGTTCGCGCCGAACGGCCGGTTCGTCTACTGGACGTTCGACGCGCTCGGGCCGGATCTGCCACACGCCCTGTGGACCATCGTGGCCCACCCGGTGCACACCGTCCGGCTGATCTTCACCCCGTCGATCAAGGCCGAAACGCTGGCCTACTTCTTCCTGCCGCTGGCGTTGCTGCCGCTGCGCTCGCGCTACAGCCTGATCGCGCTGCCGCTGCTGGCCGAGCGGTTCTTCAACTCCCGCGACCACCTGTGGACGACGCACTTCCACTACAACGCGCTGCCCTACCTGGTGCTGGTGCTGGCCATGGTGGACGGCGGCGCCCGGCTGGGCGTCTGGCGCAAGCCGGTGCTGAACCGGTTGATGCTGGCCTGGCTGGTGATCGTGCCGGTCTACCTGAGCACCGTCGCCAACATCACCGCCCCGGTGATCCGCCGGATTCTGAACGGTTCGGCCTGGCGGGTCGATGCCCACCTGCGCGACCAGCAGGCGGCGGTGCGACAGGTGCCGCACGACGTCTGCGTGTCGGTGGACGACCGGCTGGCCACCCATCTGGTCACTACGAACCGGGTGACGCTGCCGGGCATCTCCACCCCGCGCACCGACTACGTGGTGCTGGACATGGGCCAGCAGGAGGTCGGCTACCTGCTGCCCACGCCGCAGCAGGTCCTGGCCGACTCCCGGGCGGCCGGCTTCGTCCAGGTGTTCTCGCAGGGCGATCTGCTGGTGCTCCGGTCGCCGGACTACACCGGACCGAGCAGCCAGTGCCGGCCCTGACCGGCGCCGCTACAGCTTGACCAGCGGGGCGAACCGCAGCACCAGCCACTTGCTGCCCAGCGAGCCGAAATCCACCTCTGCCTGGGCCTTCTCGGCCGCCCCGCGCAGGGCGACCACGGTGCCCATGCCGAAGCCGTCGTGGCTGACCCGGTCCCCGACCTGCAGGCTGGGAATCGGCTTGGTCAGCTTGCCGGCGCCGAACGTCGACGGTGCGCTGGGCGTGAACCGGCGGGTCGAGACCTGCTGGGCGCGATAGCCGTGGTCGGAGTACGCGCCGCTGCGGTTGTCGTCGGGGTAGCCGCCGACGAACGGCTCGCGGTTGACCGCGCCGGTCCACTGCACGTGCTCGATCGGCACCTCGTCGAGGAACCGGGACGGCGGGTTGAAGGCCGGCTGCCCCCAGGCGGTGCGCGCGATCGCCCGGCTCAGGTACAGCCGCTGCCGGGCCCGGGTGATGCCGACATAGGCCAGCCGCCGTTCCTCGGCCAGCTCGACGGGGTCGCCGAGGGTGCGCAGGTGCGGGAAGATGCCGTCCTCCATGCCGGCCAGGAAGACCACCGGGAACTCCAGCCCCTTGGCGGTGTGCAGCGTCATCAGCGTCACCACGCCACCGCTGGCGTCCGGCACCGAGTCGGCGTCGGCGACCAGCGAGACGTGCTCCAGGAAGGCGTCCAGGTCCGCCGGCTCGTCCAGTTGGGCACGCTGCTCCTCGAACTCGGCGGCCACGCTGACCAGCTCACGCAGGTTGTCGACCCGGCTCTCGTCCTGCGGGTCGTGGCTGGCCTGCAGTTCGGTGAGGTAGCCGGTCCGGCTGAGCATCTCCTCGATGATGTTGCTCGGCGTCCCGTGCTCCTCGCTGTTGGCGATTGCCCTGAGCTCGAAGAGCAGTTTGACGAACTCGGCGATGGCGTTGGCCGACCGGGCGGCCAGGCCCGAAATGTGCTCGACCCGCTCCAACGCCTCGGCGAAGGGGATCCGCTCCCGGTCGGCGAAGGTCTCGACGAACAGCTCTGCCCGCTCGCCGATGCCGCGCCGCGGGGTGTTGAGGATCCGGCGCAGGCTGACCAGGTCGGTCGGGTTGGCGATCACCCGCAGGTAGGCCAGCGCGTCGCGGATCTCCTTGCGCTCGTAGAACCGCACGCCGCCGACCACCTTGTAGGGCAGGCCGAGCCGGATGAAGATGTCCTCGAAGACCCGGGACTGGGCGTTGGTGCGGTAGAACACCGCCACGTCGGAGGGATTGGCCAGCCCGGCGTCACCGAGCGCGTCGATCTGCTGCGCTACCCAGCGGGCCTCGTCGTGCTCGTTCTCGGCCACGAAGCCCTGGATCTGCTCGCCGGAGCCCGCCTCGGACCACAGGTTCTTCGGCCGCCGGTCCGGATTGCGGGCGATCACCGCGTTGGCCGCGCCGAGGATGGTCTGGGTGGAGCGGTAGTTCTGCTCCAGCAGGACGGTGGTGGCGTTGGGATAGTCGCGCTCGAACTCGTCGATGTTGCGGATGGTCGCGCCCCGGAAGGCGTAGATCGACTGGTCGGCGTCGCCGACCACGCACAGTTCGGCCGCCGGCAGGCCGCCGGTGCCGTCCGGACCCGGCGGCACCGGCTTGCAGAGCTCGGAGACCAGGACGTACTGGGCGTGGTTGGTGTCCTGGTACTCGTCGACCAGGACGTGCCGGAACCGGCGGCGGTAGTGCTCGGCAACCTCGGGCAGGCCCTGCAACAGCTGCACGGTGCGCAGGATCAGGTCGTCGAAGTCCAGTGCGTGGGACTGGACGAGCCGGTCCTGGTAGCGCTGGTAGACCTCGGCGAGAATCTTCTCCGGCGCGGTGCCGGCCCGCTCGGCGAACTCGGCGGCCGTGATCAGCTCGTTCTTGAGGTTGGAGATCTGCACCGCGAGCGAGCGCGCCGGGTAGCGCTTCGGGTCGAGGTTGAGCTCGCGCACCACCATCGTCAGCAGCCGGCGGGAGTCGTCGGAGTCATAGATCGTGAAGGAGGACTTCAGGCCGATCTGCTTGGCCAGCGCGCGCAGGATCCGCACGCACATCGAGTGGAACGTCGACACCCACATCAGGTTGGCCCGCCGGCCGACCAGCTCGGCGACCCGGGCCTTCATCTCACCGGCTGCCTTGTTGGTGAAGGTGATGGCCAGGATCTCGCCCGGCTTGGCGCCCCGGGCGGTGAGCAGGTAACCGATCCGCTGGGTGAGTACCCGGGTCTTGCCGGAACCGGCCCCGGCCACGATCAGCAGCGGCGTGCCGGCATGCTCGACCGCCCGGCGCTGCTGCGGGTTCAGCCCGGCCAGCAACTGCTCTACCGTGAGCTCCGGCCGGACGCTCGACGCCCCGGCTACCCGATCGCCGGCCTGCGGTGCTCGTACCAGTTCGAAGGTGGGGACGTCGAACAGCCCGGCATCGGCGGCGACCGGCGCGGGCGGGCGGCGGCGCTGACCGGTGGCGGGAGAGCGGGCGGCATCGGTGGTCATCGAGGTCCAGCCTACGACGGGCCACTGTCAGAAGCGCTGGAAGCCACCGCGAACCGGACGACGGCGGACGGGCAGGCCCCGGAGTTGCCCTCGCCGGGCCGTACATGACACGATTCGAGTCGTGGAAAGCACCGGAAGCACGTTTTTCTATGGGTACCGCAACGCGGCACCCATCGAGACCGGTTGACCTGACACACCAGCTGATCCCGCCCTGGGCCGTACGAGCCCGGGGCGTTGTCGTATCCGGGGGCGTCGGCTCGAGGTGAACCATCTTCACCATCGAGAGGAACTCCCGTGCGCAACAGCACCGACATCTCCGACACTGACGCCGCTCCCGAGCCAGCGCCCGACCCCGGCGTCATCGGCACCATGCGCGGGCAGATCGATGCCCTCGACACGGCGATCGCCAGGCTGGTCGCCGAGCGCGCCCAGCTGTCCCGGCACATCCAGGCCGCCCGGATCGGCGCCGGCGGCACCCGGGTGGAAATCGGCCGGGAGCGCGCCATCCTGAGCCGGTACCGCAGCCGGTTGGGCAACGAGGGCGGCGCGCTCGCCGAGGCGGTCCTGCGGGTCTGCCGCGGCGCCGCCCAGTAGTCGCGCCGCCCAGCAGTCGCGCCGCGCGGTCATCACGCTGCCCGGTCGTCGCGCCGCGCAGTCAGACGATCCGGCGGTCGGCCGCCCACCGGGTGAGCTGGTGCCGGGAGGACAGCTGCAGCTTGCGCAGCACATTCGAGGCGTGCGTCTCCACCGTCTTGACCGAGATGAACAGTTCCGAGCCGATCTCGCGGTAGGAGTAGCCGCGGGCCAGCAGGCGCATCACCTCCTGTTCGCGGGGGGTGAGCTGGTCCAGCTCCGGATCGGTCGAGGTGAGGGTGCCGATGCCGCCCGGACCGCTGCCGGCCTCGCGGAAGGCGTCCAGGACGAAGCCCGCGAGCCGGGGCGAGAACACCACGTCGCCATCGGCCACCCGCCGGATCGCATCGGTCAGGTCCGCGCCGGAGATGGTCTTGGTGACGTAGCCGCGGGCGCCCGCCCGGATCACCGTGATCACGTCCTCGGCGGCATCGGACACCGACAGCGCGAGGAACTTCGTGTCCGGCAGCTCGGGCTGGACGGCCGCCACCACCGCGGGACCGCCGCCGTCGGGAAGGTGCACGTCCAGCAGCACCACGTCCGGCCGGGTGTGCCGGATGGTGGCGATGGCCTCGGCCACGCTGGCGGCCTCGCCGACGATGTCGACGCCGGCGCCGATCTCGGCACGGACGCCGGCCCGGAACATGGCGTGGTCGTCGACCAGCACCACCGTCGGACGGCCGTCCTCGCTCATCGGGTCATCGCCATCGGCTCGGTCCTCGCGTCAGTCATGTCCATCCGCCCATTCGTCAGTTGCTCGGTACTCGACCCGGTCATTCCAGCTCCACCCGCAACTGCACCTCGGTGCCCTGCCCGGGACCGGACCGGATCGTCGCGGTGCCGTGCTGGCGCTGCAACCGGCCCATGATGGAGCCCCGGATGCCCTGCCGGCTCGCATCGGTCCGCTCGGGGTCGAAGCCGGTCCCCCGGTCGCGGACGAACACCGAGGCGGCACCGGCCTCGAGCTCGGCATAGACCGACACGCTGGTCACCTGGGCGTGCTTGGCGGCGTTGACCAGGGCCTCCCGGCTGGCGGCCACCAGCGCGTCCAGCCGGGCATCCATCGGATGGTCGCCGACCACCACCACGTCGACGGTGATGGCGTAAGTGTCCTCCACCTCGGCGGCGGCCGCGTGCAGCGCGGCGCCGAACCGTCCGTTGGGCACCCCGGTGCCATAGAGCTTGGTCCGCAGCTCGCGCTCCTGGCGGCGGGCCAGCCGGGCGACCTCGCGCGGCTGGTCGGCGCTGCGCTGGATCAGCGCCAGGGTCTGCAGTACCGAGTCGTGCAGGTGCGCGGCGATGTCGGCCCGCTCCTCGTTGCGGATCCGTTCCCGGCGCTCGGTGGACAGCTCCCGCACCAGCCGCAGCCACCACGGGCCGGTGATCAGCGCCAGGCCGCCGGCGGTCACCAGCACCGCGGCCAGGCCCGCGCCGGCCGCGGTGATGCCGGCCCGGGCCAGCAGGAACACCGCTCCGGTGAGCACCAGCGTGACGCCGGCGATGATCCGCAGCCAGCCCATCCGGTCGGCGGTGCTCGCGGTCAGCGACGAGCTCGACAGCCGGCGCCAGCGCTCCCGGTCGGTCTCCGACGCCTGCCGCCACAGCAGCGCCGCGCCGAAGCAGGCCAGCAGCGACGGCAGGAACCACCAGCCCAGCGGCAGGGTATGGGCGTTGATCAGCAGCACTGCCGCCGCAGCGACCGCTGCCACCAGGTACTGGGCGGTGGAACGCCCGGTGCTCTCGGACTCGTCCTCGGGCGGGGTGCGCAGCACGATCCAGAAGGCGCCGTAGAGCAGCACGCCCAGCCCGGCGCTGAAGGACAACCCGATGAAGATCAGCCGGACGACCCCGCGGCGCAGACCCAGGTGGTCGGCCAGCGCGCCGGCCACCCCGCCGAGCACCCGGTGGTGCACGTCGCGGTAGAGCCGCGGGGCGTGCTGCGGCTCAGCGGACACGGGTGGGACGGTCAGCGGCGTGGTCATCGTGGAACCCATTCTGGTCGCTGCCCGGCCCGGTCGGCATCAGGTGAAGGCCTGAGTCGGGGACGGGCTGGCCGAGCGCGGCTCAGGGGCGGTTGGGGGGAGTTCCCGATACCGTGGTGGTCGGTACTGCAGCAGGCTGAACCCCATGACGAGAACCGATCCTCCCCCGGCCGACCCCTTCGGCACGGCGGACCTTCCGCCCACCCCACCGCCACCGCGGTTCGGGCCCCCACCGGGGGGTCCGGGGTTCGGGCAGCCGCGCCCGCAGCGCTGGCTGCGGCGCAGCCGCACCGACCGGATGGTGTCCGGCGTGGCCGGCGGTCTCGGCGAGTACTTCGGAGTGGACCCGGTGATCTTCCGGGTGCTGTTCGCGGTGCTGTCCTTCTTCGGCGGCGTGGGGCTGCTGATGTACGGGCTGGCCTGGTTGTTGGTGCCCGAACCCGACGTCGGCAGCTCGGCCCTGGACCGGGCGATCGGGCAGTTGCGGGTGCGCCGGGTGCCGCCGTGGCTGGTGCTGATCGGCGGGGCGATCGTGCTGTGGCTGGGCTGGTTCTCCTGGTGGTCGCCGGGGCCGACCTTTCCGGCGATCATGCTGCTGGCGGTGCTGCTGCTGGTACTGATCCACCGGCTGGACCGCCCCGACTGGCTGCCCGGGCCGCCACCGGCCGGCGGTGCCGGGGCCTCCCCGACCGGCCAGCTGCCCCAGGCTGAGCAGGCCGTGCCGGGTTCGCCGGGCTCACTGGGTTCACCGGGCTCGGCGGAGAATCCGACCCTGGAGTGGTCGCCGCCGGCTAGCGGTGAGCCCACCTCGGACGCGGCCGGGACGCCGCTGATCGCGCCGTTGAACGACACCCGGCGCTCGATGCAGGCCTGGCTCGCCGAGGCCAGCGCGGCACACCGGCAGCGGGTCCGCCGCCGCCGTCCGATCAAGGTCGGCGCGGCGGTCGGGCTGGCGATCGCCTGGGCCGTGGTGGCGCTCACCGACGCGGTGAACCGGGTGGCGTTCCCGGCCTACCTGTGGGTAGGGCTGGCGGTGCTGACTACCAGCCTGGTGGTCAGCGTGCTCACCCGGCGGCTGACCGCGTCGCTGCTGGTGCCGATCGCGGTACTGGCTGCGCTCACCTTCGTCCTGGGCGGCACCCGGACCAGCCTCAGCGACGGATCCGGCCAGCAGGCCTGGCAGCCGGCGACGGCCGATCAGTTGGTCGACCATCGGCTGTTCGCCGGCCAGGCCACGTTCGACCTGACAGCCCTGACCGCTCCGGTTTCGACCGCTCGCACGGTGCACCTGACGCAGGCCGCCGGCGAGGTGCGGGTGCTGCTGCCGGCCGGCCTGAACGCCACGGTGATCGCCGACGTCCACCTGGGCCAGATCACCGACGGGCGCACCAACGACACCGGCCGGCACGTCGAGGGCATGAACGTGCATTCCGAGCTCCGACCACCGGCCGGCGTCAGCGGGCAGCCGATCACCATCTACGTGAAAGTGGCCGCCGGTCACGTCCAGGTGGAGCGCGCCACCAACTGAGCCGCAGCGGGGCCGGGCGGCGCTGTCAGCCGCCCGGCGTTCGCTCACCGGGCGGCGTTATCCACCGCCCGGCGTTCGCTC
>JAVEEO010000416.1 GCA_030840415.1 Pseudonocardiales bacterium
CGGCCCAGCAGCAGCACGCCGTCGGTCCACAGGATGCCGCCGATCACCGAGTACAGGGCGTACACCGAGAACCGCATCCGGCCCACCCCGGCCATCACGGTGGCCACCGTCCGGACCACCGGGACGAACCTGGCCAGGATCACCGTCGCGCGGCCGAACCGGTCGAAGAAGGCCTGCGACCGGATGACGTACTCGGGTTTGAACAGCCGCGAGTTCGGCCGGTCGAACACCTTCGGCCCGGCCTGGTAGCCGATCCAGTAGCCGACCAGGTTGCCGGCCACCGCCGCGATCGGCAGCGCGATCAGCATCACCGGCAGGCTCGGCAGGGTGATCGACGGGTCGTCGATGGCGATCAGCAGGCCGGCTGAGAACAGCAGCGTGTCACCCGGCAGGAAGAAGCCGACCAGCAGCCCGCACTCGGCGAACAGGATGATCAGCAGCCCGATCAGGCCGTAGCTACCGAGCAGGTGCTTGGGCGAGATGGGATTGGCCAGGAGCTGGTTCGCCAAGTTCTGCGTCATTCCGCAAGGGTACGGACGGCAGCCGGCGGTTCCGGCCGCTCACCTGCCACGCGCCGGGTTGCACAGCCATCGCACAGCAGGCACGCAGGGTGCTGGCAAGCCGGCACCGCACAGTCGTCGACATGAGAACTTCACAAGCAGTTTCGACCAGCCGGCTGCGGGCCGGGATCGCCGCTGTCCTCACCGCCTGCGCGGTGGGCCTGGGCCTGTCCAGCGACCTGTTGCCGGCCTCGCACGCCGGCTCCGTCGCCACCAGCCGGCTGAGTGGGCGCTGACCGGCTTGCCGGTCCGGCCGGCAGCTCGCTAGCCGGTCCAGCCGGCCAGCAGCTCGCGCTCCCGCTCCGGTGCCAGGCCGGGCGTCCGCTCGGCGGGCTGCCAGCCGCCCTCGATCCCCGACATCCAGTCCCAGGTGTCGAGCAGGGTGTGCCGGACCGGCCGGCAGGCCAGCCCCGCGGCCTCGGCGGGGGCGGTGTCGCTGGCCCACAGCCCGGGTGCCTCGGCGGCCGGCAACCACAGCGGCAGCTCCGTCCAGCCTTCGACACCCGCCTGGACCAGGTAGTCATCGCCCACCCAGACGAACTCGGCGTCCGAGCCGGTGACCTCGCGGGCCTCGGCCAGCAGCTGGCCGCGGCTGATCTGGTGCGCCGGTCCGGTGACCTCGAAGGTGCCCGGCGCCTGCAGCAGCGCGAACTCGGCGATGTCGCGGGCGTCGATCAGCCGCAGCTCGTCCTCGGCCTTGCCCGGCGCCAGGGTCCGGCCGCCGCGGGCGACCCGGTCCAGCCACCACGGCAGCCGGCCGACCCGGTCGTTCGGGCCGACGATCAGCCCGGCCCGCAGCAATGAGCAGCGGTGCTCGCCGAAGGCCCGCTGCACGGCGCGCTCAGCGCCCACCTTGCGCCAGCCGTACTCCCCGCCCTCGGGCAAATCGTCGGGAACCTGCTCGCCGACCGCGTCCGGGTCGCCGTCGTAGCTGCCCTGCTGGTGGTAGTCGGCCTGCGGCCAGGCCGAGTAGGCGTTGATCGAGGAGGTGTAGGCGTAGTGGCCGGCGGTGGGCGCAAGCAGTTCGGCGCTGGCCTTGACCACCTCCGGCAGGTAGCCGGTGTCGAAGACCAGGTCGTAATGAGCGTCGGCCAGGGGAGTCAAGTCTGCGGGGTTGGTGCGGTCGCCGGTGATGGTCCGCGCGCCGGCGACCGGCGGCCCGGTCCGGCCGCGGTTGAACGTGGTCACGTTGTGGCCGCGCGCGACGCCGAGCTCGGCGACCGCGCGGGAGAGGAACACCGTTCCGCCGAATACCAGGATCTCCATCGGGCCAGCCGACCAGAGCGGCGCCATCCAGGCAACAGGTGTTCGCCACCAGCGCAGGTGGAATACTCCTCTGCGAAGCGATAGCCGCAGCGCCCTCTCCGCACCACCAGCGCTCGGCTCCCCGCTCGATAGAGGCCCCCGCGAGAACCGACGGAGACACCGATGCCCATCGCAACCCCCGAGATCTACAACGAGATGCTCGATCGCGCCAAGGCCGGCGGCTTCGCCTATCCGGCGATCAACTGCACCTCCTCGGAGACCATCAACGCGGCGTTGAAGGGCTTCGCCGACGCGGGCAGCGACGGCATCATCCAGTTCTCCACCGGCGGCGCGGAGTTCGCTTCCGGCACCGGTCTCAAGGACATGGTCACCGGGGCGGTGGCGCTGGCCGAATTCGCCCACGTGGTGGCCGCCAAGTACCCGGTCAACGTCGCGCTGCACACCGACCACTGCCCCAAGGACAAGCTGGACGGCTACGTCCGGCCGCTGCTGGCGATCTCGGCCGAACGGGTGCGCTCCGGTCGCAACCCGCTGTTCCAGTCGCACATGTGGGACGGCTCGGCGGTGCCGCTGGAGGAGAACCTGCAGATCGCCGCGGAACTGCTGAAGCTGGCCCGCGAAGCCCGGATCGTGCTGGAGGTCGAGATCGGCGTGGTCGGCGGCGAGGAGGACGGCGTTGCCAACGAGATCAACGACAAGCTCTACACCAGCGACGAGGACTACGCCGCGACCCTGGAGGCACTCGGCTCCGGCGAGAACGGCCGCTACCTGCTCGCGGCCACCTTCGGCAACGTGCACGGCGTCTACAAGCCGGGCAACGTCAAGCTTCGTCCGGTGGTACTCAAGGGCGGCCAGCAGGTCGCCTCCCGCACGCTCGGCCTGCCGGAGGGTTCCAAGCCCTTCGACCTGGTCTTCCACGGCGGCTCGGGATCGTCGCTGGAGGAGATCCGCGAGGCGGTTTCCTACGGGGTGGTCAAGATGAACGTCGACACCGACACCCAGTACGCCTACACCCGGCCGATCGCCGGCCACGGGTTCACCCA
>JAVEEO010000424.1 GCA_030840415.1 Pseudonocardiales bacterium
CATCCACAACCGGGTCGAGTCGATCAACCGGACCGCGGCCAGGCTGGCCGAACTGGTGCCCGAAGCCCGGATCGCGGTCGCGCACGGCCAGATGGGCCAGGACGCGCTGGAGAAGATCATGGTCGGCTTCTGGCAGAACGACTTCGACGTGCTGGTGTCCACCACCATCGTCGAGTCGGGCCTGGACATCCCCAATGCCAACACCCTGATCGTGGACCGGGCCGACATCTTCGGGCTGTCCCAGCTGCACCAGATGCGCGGCCGGGTAGGGAGAGCGCGCGAACGGGGTTACGCCTACTTCCTGTATCCGCCGGAGAAGCCGCTCACCGAGCTGGCCCACGACCGGCTGGCCACCATCGCCCAGCACACCGAGCTCGGCGCCGGCATGCAGGTCGCCATGAAGGACCTGGAGATCCGCGGAGCCGGCAACCTGCTGGGCGGCGAGCAGTCCGGCCACATCGCCGGGGTCGGCTTCGACCTCTACGTCCGGCTGGTCGGCGAGGCGGTCTCGGAGTTTCGCGGCGAGGAGCAGGAGCAGTTCAGCGAGGTCAAGGTCGACCTGCCGGTCAACGCCAACCTGCCGCAGGACTACCTGCCCGGCGAGCGGCTGCGCCTGGAGGCCTACCGGGCGCTGGCCAACGCCACCACCGACGAGGCGGTCGACGCGGTACGGCTGGAGCTGCTGGACCGGTTCGGCCCGATGCCGCTCGAGGTCGATAACCTGCTGGCGGTCGCCAGGTTCAAGGTGGTGTGCCGCAAGTTCGGCATCACCGAGGTGTCGCTGCAGGGACAGTCGGTGCGGTTCTCGCCGGTGCTGCTGCCCGAGTCGGCCCAGATCCGGCTGCAGCGCACGTACGAGAAGACCGTCTACAAGCCGACCGTCTCGACGATGGCGGCGGCTCGTCCTAAGGGCGTGGTGAAGCCGGACGGCAGCTGGGCCGAGGCCAAGTTCGGCGGGGAGCCGCTGCGCGACCAGCCGCTGCTGACCTGGTGCGTGGATTTGCTGGAGGCCATCCTCGGCCCGGTGCTCAAGGCCGTGCTGGCCAACTGAGCCAGCCGGCGCGGTCCCGAATGGTCGTGCGCTGGCTGGGTTGCTCGGGTGTCAGAACCGAGCGACGAATTCAGGCTCGAATCAGACACCCCTCGGAGTTCTCGAACCTCGACCGTACGCCAAATCGGTTTCAGAAAGATTGACTGCACTTCGAGCAATTGGCTCACGCCCTGACGCCGACCCGACGTCTCAGAGGGTCTCGGCTCGCGCTCCGGCGATTGCCCCGCGATAGCCGATTTACAGCGCAGGTTATTCGCGGCATTGGCAGTATTTATCTACATAGCCGCAAACGCTCCCGGTAGTGAATGATGAGCGACGAATCATCGTGACCGATCAGGCCACCTCCGGGATGACCTGTTCCAGAGCGGGGGGCTCGGTATGGCACGCGAATTCGATATCCGGAACGAGGCGGACACCGCGGCGGCATCCCGTCCGAGCTTCGCCGCCGTCCAACGTGAAGCGGTCCGGGTCAGCGACGAGCTTCCAGGCGCGCACCGGGTTGCGGTCACCAGTGCGGACGAGGTCACCGGCATCCCCAACACGGTGGTCTCGGTGGGCGCGCCGTCCGCGTCCGAGGATCTGATTGCCGCCGCCCTGGCCCACGTGCAATCGATTCGTCCCGTGCTCGGCCTGACCGCAGTCGCCCCGGCGGTCGAGTTTCGTCCCGACCCGGCCGTGCTGGAAACGAGTTCGGGAGCGGCTGCGGTGCACCTGCAGCAGACGGTGCAGGGAATCGCGGTGTTCCAGGCCGCCCAGACCGTCCAGTTCAGCCATGACCGGGCGATCGAGGCGACGACCGGGCGTAGCAGCACCGCGACCGACGTCGCACCCGCCGCTCCCGAGTTGAGCGTCGAGCAGGCCGTCATCGCCGCCGCCGAGCACCTGGCCGCGCCGGATCCGGGCGAACCTGCCACCGACCAGTTCGGCGAGTCGTTTCGTGAGGCCCCGATCGATCTGGCTGGTCTGGCCCCGGCTGTGATCTCCAGCGAGCACGACGCCGAGCAGCACACCCGGCTGCGGGCGGCACCCCTGCAGGAACCCGTCCTGGCCCACCTGACCTGGTTCGACGTCGGCGGAACCCTGCGCCTGGGCTGGGAGGTCGTGCTCGGCCTTCCGGCCGGTGGGGACCACTACCGGGTGATCCTCGACGCCCACGACGGGCAGATCCTCTACAGCCACCTGCTGACCGCCGGCGTGGCGGCTCGCGGGAACGTGTTCTACCCCGACGGCGGCTCGGCTCGTCAGTTCAGGGATTTCCCGCTGCCACTGAGCAGCTATCCGGTGCCCACTCGCAATGGGCTGCCCACACCCTTCCCGCGCCTCGACTGGGTCGCGGTCGACCAGACCGAGGGCAACAACGTGCGCGCCCACCTCAATCCCGGCGGCACGACCAGCGGTTCCACCGTGAACTCGGTCATGACCTTCGATCCGACCAGCACCTCGGGCAACGACCAGTTGCGGGTGAACCTGTTCTTCTTCTGCAACTACATGCACGACTTCCTGTACCTGCTCGGGTTTCGCGAAGCCGACGGCAACTTCCAGACCGACAACGGCGGGCTGGGCGGCGTGGCGAACGACCGGGTCGACGCCAACATCTATCCCGGCGCGGTCTCCGGCACCGCGAACATGTACACCCCGGCTGACGGGACCGCCCCGACGATGAACATGGGGCTGGTGACCAGCACCAACCGGCACACCGCCCTTGACTCCAGCGTGGTCTTCCACGAGTACACCCACGGCCTGTCCAACCGGCTCGTCGGTGGCCCGGCCAGCGACCACACCCTGGACGCCGCGCAGTCGGCCAGCATGGGCGAGGGCTGGAGCGACTTCGTCGCATGCACCATCAACGGCACCAACGTACTGGGCACCTGGGTTGTCAATAACCCAAGGGGTATTCGCGGTTTCGCCTACGACGAGAACTTCCCCGATAACTTCGGCATGCTCGGCACCGGTCGCTACAACGAGGTGCACAACAACGGCGAGATCTGGTGCGCGAGCCTGATGGAGCTCAGCCGCCGGATCGGGGCTGCGCTGGCCCTCCAGCTGGTCACCGACGGCCTGAAGCTGACCCCCGCGAACCCGACGTACCTGCAGGCACGCGATGCGATCCTCTTCGCCCTGGACAACAAGGCCCGCGCCGAGCACTGGAGCGGCAACGTCCGCCGGCACCGGCAGCACCAGGCCTGGCGGGCGTTTGCCCGGTTCGGCATGGGGCCGCGGGCAACCTCCGGGCCGTCCACCGGCTATGCCGGGATCACCGCCGATTTCACCATCCCGCGGCTGTCGCCCCGGGCCGGCAGGTTCGACGGCGGCAGGATCTGCGAGGTCCTGGTTTCCAGCCCGTGGGGGGTGGGGGTGTGGAAGCTGGCCGGTGGGTCGATGTCGACGCCGATGATGGCGCCGAATGGCACCCGTTTCGGTTGGTGGTTGCTGAACACCGCCGATAACGAACTCGGCCCGGTCGGCGATTTCGACGGTGATGGTTCCGACGAGGTCCTGGTGTCCAGCCCGTGGGGGGTGGGGGTGTGGAAGCTCAGTGGTGGGCCGATGAAGGCGTCGATGTAGACGCCGATTATGTCGCCGAATGGCACCCGTTTCGGTTGGTGGTTGCTGAACACCGCCGATAACGAACTCGGCCCGGTCGGCGATTTCGAC
>JAVEEO010000465.1 GCA_030840415.1 Pseudonocardiales bacterium
CCTCGGCTACTCGCTCGGGCCGGCCTCGGCCCGGCCGTATCTGGACTACGCCGTGCTCGAGCGGGCGCTGCGCGAAACCGGTGCCGACGCGGTCTGGGTGGGCTGGGGGTTCGTCGCCGAGGATCCCGCCTTCGCCGAGCTGTGCGAGCGACTCGGCGTCACCTTCATCGGCCCCAGCCCCGCGGCGATGCGGGCGCTGGGCGACAAGATCGGTTCGAAGCTGCTGGCCGAGAAGGTGGGCGTGCCGGTCGCGCCGTGGAGCCAGGGACCGGTGGAGGATCTGCGCTCGGCGCTGGCCAAGGCCGAGACCCTCGGTTATCCGCTGATGCTCAAGGCCACCGCCGGCGGCGGCGGCCGCGGCATCCGGGTGGTGCGCTCGGCCCAGGAGCTGACCGCGGCCTTCAACCAGACCCGGGACGAAGCCGTCCGGGCCTTCGGCAGCGGCGTGATGTTCCTGGAGACCATGCTCTCCGGTGCCCGGCACGTCGAAGTGCAGGTGGTCGCCGACGGCCAGGGCACCGCGTGGGCGATCGGGGTGCGCGACTGCTCGGTCCAGCGGCGCAACCAGAAGGTGATCGAGGAGTCGTCCTCGGCCGTGCTGGCACCGGATCAGGTCGCCGAGCTCAAGGCGTCCGCCGAGCGGCTGGCCCTCGCCGTGGACTACCGGGGCGCCGGCACTGTGGAATTCCTCTACCGCCCCAGCGACGGGATGTTCGCCTTCCTCGAGGTGAACACCCGCCTGCAGGTGGAGCACCCGATCACCGAGCTGACCACCGGCCTGGACCTGGTCAAGCTCCAACTGGAGGTGGCCGCCGGCGGCCGGCTGACCGGACGTCCGCCGGCCGAGCTCGGCCATGCTGTCGAGGCCCGGCTCAACGCCGAGGACCCCGACCGCGATTTCGCCCCGGCGCCGGGCCGGATCGCGCTGCTGGACCTGCCGGACGGCCCGGGAGTGCGGGTCGACACCGGATTCAGCAGTGGGGACGTCATTCCCGCCGACTTCGACTCGATGATCGCCAAGATCATCGCGAACGGCCGGACCCGGGACGAGGCACTGGCCCGGCTGCGCCGCGCGGTGGCCGACACCACCGTGATCATCGAGGGCGGCGCGACCAACAAGAGCTTCCTGCTGGACCTGCTGGCCGAGCCGGCGGTGATCGACGCGACCGCCGACACCGGCTGGATCGACCGGACTCGGGCCGGGGGCGGCCTGGTCTCGCACCAGCACGCCGGCATCGCGCTGGTGGCCGCGGCGATCGAGGCCAACGAGGTCGAGGAGCGCGCCGAGCGGCTGCACTTCTTCGCCACCGCGCACGGCGGCCGGCCGCAGGCCCGCCACAAGGTCAGCCGGGTGGTCGAACTGAGCCTGCGCGGCACCGGCTACCGGGTCACCGTGTCGCAGCTGGGCCCCAACCGCTACCGGGTCGGGGTCGGGCAGGACGGCGAGATCCGGACCGTGGACGCCCGGATCGAGCGGCTCAACAGCTACGCCAGCCGGCTCGAGGTGGGCGACCGGCGCTACCGCCTGGTCAGCGCGACCCACGGGCCGATCAACCTGGTCGAGGTCGACGGCGTCACCCACCGGATCAGCCGGGACGAGGGCGGCGTGCTCCGCTCGCCGGCCCCGGCCCTGGTGGTCGCCGTTCCGGTGGCCGTCGGCGACGAGGTGCCGGCCGGCGCTCCGGTACTGGTGCTGGAGAGCATGAAGATGGAGACGGTGCTCGCGGCGCCGTTCCCGGCCCGGGTGCGTGAGCTGCTGGTGGCGACCGGCGGCCAGGTGGAGACCGGTACGCCACTGGTCCGGCTGGAACCGATCGAGGAGGACGGCGCCGCCGAGGAGGCCGGGCCGCAGGCCGACGCGCTGGAGCTGGAGCTTCCGACCGGCCGCAGCGGCTCGCCCGCCGCGCGGGCCGCCGGCTGCCTGGCCGACCTGCGCAGCCTGCTGCTCGGCTTCGACCTCAGCGACGACGAGGCCGCCAAAACGCTCAGCGCCTACCAGCGATTCCGGGCGGAGCTGGACAGCAGTGGCCATCGCCCGGTGCTGGCCGAACTCGGGGTGTTCCAGGCCTTCGCCGACCTGTGCGAGCTGAGCCGTAACCGCCCCGGCGGCGAAGAGGTGCCCAGCGAGCGGGTGCACAGCCCGCGGGAGTACTTCCACTCCTACCTGCACAGCCTCGACGTCGATCGCGAGCAGTTGCCCGAGGCCTTCCGCCGGCGGCTGTCCCAGGCGTTGACCCACTACGGCATTGCCGACCTGGAGCGCACCCCGGCGCTGGAGGAGGCCGTCTACCGGATCTTCCTCGCCCAGCCCGGCGCGCCCGCGCACCTGCGGCTGGTCACCTCGTTGCTGCAGCAGTGGATGCTGGACGACGCGCCCGACGATGAGATCGCCGACCAGGTCCGCGACGTGCTCGAACGGCTGGTGGCCGCCACCCAGCTGCGTTACCCGGTGGTCGGCGACCTGGCGCGCAGCGTCCGGTTCCGCTGGTTCGACCAGCCGCTGGTGGACGCCGTCCGGGCCTCGGTGCTGGCCGGGGTGCGCGACGAGCTGCGCTACCTGGCTGCCCATCCGGATGCCGGCGACTACGCCCAGCGGATCAACGAGCTGGCCGCCATTCCCGAGCAGATCGTGCGGTTCCTGGCCGAGCGGCTGGAAGCCGGCATCGGCGAGCACGAGCCGATGCTCGAGGTGCTGGCCCGCCGGCACTACCGCGAGTACGAGCTGCACGACCTGCGCAGCCTGCGGGCCGCGGACCGGCCGTTCGTGGTGTGCGACTACACCCTGGACGATCGGCCCACCCACCTGATCACCACGGTGGCGCAGCTGCCGGAGCTGGTGCCGGGTTCGGCCCTGGTCACCGCGCTGGAGCAGCAGCTGGAGCAGGCCCCGCCGGGTCACCAGAGCGTCCTGGACCTGTACGTGCTCTGGCCGCAGGTACCCGACTCGGCGGCC
The DNA here is from genome assembly GCA_030840415.1 of Pseudonocardiales bacterium. Classification (GTDB taxonomy): domain Bacteria; phylum Actinomycetota; class Actinomycetes; order Mycobacteriales; family Jatrophihabitantaceae; genus Jatrophihabitans_A. The sequence goes on from JAVEEO010000465.1 coordinate 2,954, forward strand.
GAGGCCTCCGCGCAGCTGAACACGATCCTCGGCAAGCTCGACGTGATCCGCCAGGTCCGCCGGGTGGTCGCCGCGATCTGCCCCGGGTCGGGCGGGCCGGTGTCCTACTACACCTTCCGCCCCGAAGGCAGTACAGCCGGCACGGTGGGCGCGGACGGTTCGGAGATTGCCGGCCAGCTGGTCGAGGACGACCTGGTGCGCGGGGTGCACCCGATGGTGGGCCGGCGCTTGAAGATGCGCCGATTGCAGGAGTTCAACATCACCCGGCTGGACGCTCCCGAGGACGTGCTGCTCTACCTGCTGGTGGCCCCCAACAACCCCTCGGACCGGCGGCTGGTGGCGCTGGCCCAGATTCGTGAGTTCGCGGTGGTCCGCGACGCCGAGGGCCGGGTGGTATCGCTGCCGCACGCCGAGCGCGCGGTTGCCAGCTGCGGCGAGGCGATCCGGCGGGCCCGCGCCAGCCTCGGCGGTGCCCGGCTGGACATGAACTACGTCGGCCTGCACATCTGGCCCACGGTGGACGCCCCGGTCTCCGAGCTCACCGCCCTGCAGCGCACCATCTCGCCGCTGACGGTGGGTGCCGGCATCGAAGAGGTGATCGCCGAGGGCATGGTGGTGGCCCCGGACGGCCGGGCCCGCAACACCGTGGTGCGGTTCTCCTTCCAGCCCGGCGCCGGCGTGATCACCTCGATCAGCGGCCGGCTGGACGACTGGTTGCAGCCGCTGGACGACTACGACCAGAAGGTGCAGCGGGCCCGCCGCCGCGGCACGGTGTATCCCTACGAGCTGGTGGGATTGCTGACCGGCAAGGACGGCCGGTTCACCGAGTGCGACCTGGACGAGGCCGGCCGGCTGGCACCGGTGCAGCGCCCGCCGGGCGGCAACCGGGCCGGCATCGTGGTCGGCGTGGTCAACACCCCGACCGATCGCCACCCGCAGGGCATCACCAGGGTGCTGCTGCTCGGCGACCCGACCCGGGCGCTGGGCGCGGTAGCCGAACCCGAGTGTGCCCGGATCATCGCCGCGCTGGACCTGGCCGAGGAGCTGTCGGTCCCGGTCGAATGGTTCTCGCTGTCGGCCGGCGCCCGGATCTCGATGGACTCGGGCACCGAGAACATGGACTGGGTGGCCCGGGCACTGCGCCGGATCGTCACCTTCACCCAGGCCGGTGGCGAGATCAACGTGGTGGTCGCCGGCATCAACGTCGGTGCCCAGCCGTACTGGAACGCCGAAGCGACGATGCTCATGCACACCAAGGGCATCCTGGTGATGACCCCGGAGAGCGCGATGGTGCTTACCGGCAAGCAGGCACTGGACTTCTCCGGTGGGGTGTCGGCCGAGGACAACTTCGGCATCGGCGGCTACGACCGGGTGATGGGCCCCAACGGCCAGGCCCAGTACTGGGTGCCAAACCTGGCCGCCGCGTGCGAGCTCCTGATGAGCCATTACGCGCACAGCTACATCGTCCCGGGCGAGAGCACGCCGCGGCAGGTCAAGAGTTCGGACCCGGTCGACCGCGACATCAGCGACTACCCGCACGACCTGCCCGACAGCGAGTTCCGCACCATCGGCGACATCTTCTCCCTGACCGGCAATCCCGACCGGAAGAAACCGTTCGACATCCGATCGCTGATGCGGGCGGTGGTCGACCAGGACATCGCGGTGCTGGAACGCTGGGCCGGCATGGCGGACGCGGAGAGCTCGGTCGTCTTCGACGCGCACCTGGGCGGGCGTCCGGTGTGCCTGATCGGCATCGAGTCCCGGCCGATCGCCCGGCGCGGGTTCCCGCCGAGCGACGGCCCGGACCTGTGGACGGCCGGCACGCTGTTCCCGCGCTCGTCGAAGAAGACCGCCCGCGCCATCAACGCCGCCAGTGGCAACCGTCCGGTGGTGATGCTGGCCAACCTGTCCGGCTTCGACGGCTCACCGGACTCGATGCGCAACCTGCAGCTGGAATACGGTGCCGAGATCGGCCGGGCGGTCGTCAACTTCCGTGGCCCGATCGTGTTCTGCGTCGTTTCCCGTTACCACGGCGGGGCATTCGTGGTGTTCTCCAAGGCGCTCAACAGCGAGATGACGGTGCTGGCGATCGAGGGCTCGTTCGCCTCGGTGCTCGGCGGGGCGCCGGCCGCGGCGGTGGTGTTCGCCGGCGAGGTGGACGCCCGGACCGCCCGGGACCCGCGCATCAAGGAGCTGGAGGAGCGTGGCGCGGCGGCGCGCGGCGTGCAGCGAGCGGCCCTGGCCACCGAGCTGGCGACGCTGCGGAGCACCGTCCGGGTCGAGAAGCTGTCCGAGGTGGCAACGGAATTCGACAACATCCACAGCATCCAGCGGGCCGTCGAGGTGGGTTCGGTGGATGCGGTGATCGGGGCGCACGAGCTGCGGCCGCGGCTGATCCAGGCACTGGACGCCGCGGACGCCCGGCGCCGGGCGTCGGGCGGCTGAGCCCTCGCCGGGGAAGCGGCGGGATGGGCCGGCTCAGGCCAGCCGGCCCGCCGCACCCGGCGGCTGGCAGCGCGGGCACCAGTACAGGTTGCGCCCGACCAGCGTCTCGGTGCGGATCTCGGTGCCGCAGATCCGGCACGGCAGCCCGGCCCGCCGGTAGACGTAGCCGGCCTCGTCCCGGGCCAGCCGGCCACGCTTGCGCGGCCGGTCGGCCGGGCGCAGGGTCTCGATCCGGCCGACCCGGACCCCGGCCTGCATCAGCGCCACCAGATCCGTCCACATCTCCAGCCAGGCCGGCAGGCTCACCGACCTGCCCGGCAGGTACGGGTCGAGGCCGTGCCGGTAAAGCAGTTCGGCTCGATAGACATTGCCGATTCCGGCTACCACCTGCTGTTCCATCAACAACGCGGCGATCACCGTCCGGCTGCGGCTGATCCGCCGGTAGGCGAGCAGCGGGTCGGCGTCGCGGCGCAGCGGGTCCGGGCCCAGCCGGGCGAACAGCGCGGTGACCTCGTGCGGCTCGAGCACCTCGCAGGCGGTCGCCCCGCGCAGGTCGGTCCAGGCGTTCTCGCCGACCAGCCGCAGCCGCAGCGCGCCCTTCGGCTCGGGCGGCAGCCCCGAGCCGGTGGTGAAACCGCCGTACAGGCCCAGGTGAACGTGCACGATCGGGCCGCCCAGGTAGTGGTGCAGCAGGTGCTTGCCGTTGGCCTGGGTGCGCCGCAACACCCGGCCGTCGATCAGGGCGGCACCGTCGGCGAACCGGCCCTGGGGGCTGCTGGCCCGTACCGGCCGGCCGGCGAACAGCCGGCGCTGCTCCCGGGCGAGCCGGTGCAGGGTGTGGCCCTCAGGCACGGGCTGCGGGGTGGGTGACGGCGTCGGGCTGCCCGGGAACTGCAGGATGCATGCCTAGAACGTAGCCGTCCTCGGCAGGAGTGCCAGAATCGCGGTATGCCAGCCTGGATCTGCTGGACCTGCGGAGTGCAGCAGGCCGATACCGCCTCCCCGCCCGCGAGCTGCCCGATCTGCACCGACGAGCGCCAGTACGTCGGCTGGGACGGCCAGCGCTGGACCACCATGGCCGAGCTCGCCGGCGAACGGGCCAGCGAGTTGCGCGAGGAGGAGCCCGGCCTGCTCGGCATCGGTACCGAGCCGTCGTTCGCGATCGGCCAGCGCGCGCTGCTGGTCAGCACCGAGCGGGGCAACGTGCTGTGGGACTGCGTCTCGCTGCTGGACGACACCGCCGGTGCCGAGGTGGAGCGGCGCGGTGGCATCGCCGCGATCTGCCTGTCCCACCCACACTTCTACGCCGCCTGCGTGGAGTGGGCCGACGCCTTCGACGCGCCGATCCTCATCCCGGAGGCCGACCGGCAGTGGATCCAGCGGCCGTCGGACCGGGTGCACCTGTGGCAGGACCGGATCGAGCCGGTGCCGGGGCTGACCCTGGCCCGGATCGGCGGCCATTTCGACGGGGCGGCGGTGCTGCACTGGCCGGGCGGTGCCGGGGGCCGGGGTGCGCTGCTCACCGGTGACACCATCACCGTCGTGCAGGACCGGGACTGGGTCAGCTTCATGTGGAGCTACCCGAACCTGATCCCGCTGGATGCGGCGACCATCAACCAGATCGTCGAGCGGATCGAACCGTTCGCCTTCGACCGGATCTACGGCGGCTGGTGGGGCCGGGTGGTGGTGGCCGACGGCGCGGCGGCGATCCGGCGTTCGGCCCGGCGCTACCTGGACCGGCTGGCCGGCGAACGTCCCTGACCGGCGAGGGCCGGCGCGGAGCAGGAACGAGCGCTCTCGACAGTGTGCCGCGGCTGTGCCACAGTAGCGCTCCCCTGCACATTCCGCCCACATGTTCGAGGAGACGTGTCATGGCCGCTCGCTTGTTCGGTCGTCTGTTCGCGGTGCTGGTGTTCGCAGTCGCCATGTCGGTGGCCCAACCCGCCTCTGCCACGGCGCTTACGGTGAGTTCCGCGACCTGTGCGGTAACCGGCTACTACGCCCCCGACCCGGCCAACTACGGCACGTTCTCCTGCACGGCAACCGCCTCGGGTGGCACCGGCAGCTACAGCTACAGCTGGACGGTCTTCAGCTTCTGCTGCGGCGATTCCTACTACGGCAGCGGGCCGACCATCACCGGCAACTGCAAGTGGGGCACCGTCCGCATCTTCACCGTCTATGTGACCGACAGCGGCGGTGCCACCGCGAGCAAGGGCACCTCCGTCAACTGCACGCGACCGTAAACCCGAGGCGTTGCCGGCCGGCGCCGGCCGGTCGCGACCCTCGAGCGTGCCGGCGACAGGCACCGAGTACCACAGGCGAATACCCCGCGACGGAACGGGATTCCAACTCCTCGGCTGCCGCGGGTCGAACTCGGCAATGTAGCAACAACCAGGGTTTCCAGCCGGGCCTAGGTTCGAAACCAAGGTCTCAACCCTGGGGAGT
>JAVEEO010000484.1 GCA_030840415.1 Pseudonocardiales bacterium
CCGGGGCCGAATCGCCACAACCGGCGCGGCAGGCCCCGACGATTTCGGTCGCTTCGCTGCCGGTTGGCGGCGACACCGACCAGGACGGCGCCCGTCAGTGTGGCCACGTCAGCCTGATCGTGCACAACGAGCTGCCGAAGGGCATTTCGGTCTCCATCGACTCGATCGGCTTGAGCCGAAAGGACATCTTCACGCTTGGCGGCGATCTCTGTGCACCGGACTCACCACCATGCACGACCGCGTGGATGTGGACCACGGACACCGCCAACCGGCAGTGCACGGTCGCGGTCACCCAAGTCACCGACTCCGCGGAGCCGGTGGCGCTCGTCCTGACCGGGACGGTGCACTGCCCGGACCAGAGTGCGTGCGATGACGTCCAGCACAGTTTCGACGCCAACGGCTCCAACACCCGGATCCAGTTCACGCCGTCGCTCGGGGTGGTGTCCGGCGGCTCGGCCTCGGCATCGGCTGGTAGCCCAGCGGCGTCGCCATCGGATACCGGACCCAGCCCGGCCGCCTCGCCCGAGTCGTCCACCACCGCCGAGGCGTCGACGAGCGGCAGTTGAGCATCGGGAACGGAGGAGTTGCCGTGACGGATGAGCCGGCCGACAAGCAGGTCGAACGCTGGCTCGGCGTCGTGACGGCCGTCGCCGCCCCGCTCACCATCCTGAGCGGATTGCTCTTCTACTTCGGCTATGTCTCCTCTCGCGCCCAGTACCAGTACTTCGGGGTGGACGTCGACACCATCGGGCTCAGCACCCAGGACTACGTGATGCGCAGTCCGCAGCCGCTGCTCGTGCCGCTGCTGGTGCTCACCGTGCTTGCCCTGCTTGCGATGCTGGCTCACGCGGCGATCGGCCGGCGGATCCTGGCGGCCGACTCCGAGGACGGCGGCCCGTCGCGAACGGAGCGGTACCGCCAGTTCGCCCGCCGAATCGTCCTGGTGGGGCTGGCTGTGCTGGTCGGCGGGATGGCGCTGCTGCTGTCCTATCCGTACCTGCGGGAGTGGACCTTGTTCGCCCTCGTCACGCCGGTGCTGATCGCGACCGGGGCGGCGCTGATCGGCTACGGAGGGCGGATCCAGGCCCGGTTGCAACCACCACAACTTGGTGATGACATCAGGCGCAGCCATGCACAGACTGACAAATCGCTGCTGACGTTGCGCCGCTACGCCGGTGTCACGCTGGCGGTCGTTCTCGTCGCGAACATCTTCTGGGCGACCGCGACCATCGCGCAGTGGTCCGGCCGCGGCCTCGCGCAGTACAGCGCCAACCATCTCGACCGGTTGCCGAGCACCATTCTCGACACCAAGGAACGCCTGTTCCTGCGGTCTCCCGGCATCGAGGAGACTGTGCTGCCGGCCTCGCCCGGTCAGACCTTTCGATACCGCTACCGGCATCTGCGGCTGCTGATCGAGGGCAAGGACCGGATGTTCCTGGTTCCGGACCGCTGGTCGGCCAGCGACTCGACCCTGATCGTCGCCCTGGACGGCGACGTGCGGGTGCAGTTTCAGTTCCAGAACGATCCGCCGTGAGCCGGCTCCGGCTGGCATGCCGGGCGATTCACTGAAACCGGTTTGCAACGTCGGACTCGGCGGATCGGCAGTACGGTGGCGTCATCGAATGCTGCGATGCGCATGTCAGAAGCCTGGTGATCAACCATGCAGCTACACAGAAGGCCAGCTGAGGACGAGGGCTTGAAGCCGATCGGCCGGTTGCAGGGCACCCTGTTGCGGATCTGGGGCCCGTCCGACTCCTGGGACAACCCGCTGGTCGGAACGAGGTATGACCCGGCGCTACGGAACAAACGCCAACACGACGACCTCGAGTACCGACGGCAACGGTGGGAGCAGCGCAAGCAGCGCTGGGACGAGCGGTTGCACGGGCACTCGGTGGATGACCGTCCGCCGGCCCCCGAGCATCCGGACGAATGAGCACTTGACCTCCGGCAGACCGGCGTCGCATCGCCCGATGAGACTTCGATTGGCTCGCCTCAGAGAGCAAAGCCGACCGTCTTATTGCCCGCTAGAAGAGTTTTATTGTCCGCTAGAAGAGTTCCAGGGGATCGAGGACCACCCGGACCGGGCCGCCGGACTTGCGGGCCGAGCGGACCGCTGCCGCCGCATGCAGCGCCTCGGCCAGCGCCACCCCGTCCGGACGGGGCACCCGCAGCAGGCTGCGCACCTGCTCCCCCGGCTGAGCGCCGCGACTCGGCGCCACCGGCACCGAACCCAGCTCCTCGGCCGAGTCCGGCAACTGGCTCAGCGACAGCAGCTCGGCGACGTCGGCCGGGGCCCCGATCAAGGCCGCCATCCGGCCGACCGGCGGGAAGTGCAGCTCGCGCCGGTCGGCCAGTTCACGCTCGGCGTGGCCGGCCGGATCCCACCGCAGCAGCGCCTGCACCACCGGCAGCGAGGCATCCGCGCCCACGATCACCGTTCCGTCGCCGCGCACCAGGGCCGCCGCGTTCGCCCAGCGCCGCAGCGCCTCCTCTGCCGCCCGCAGGTCCGGCCGCGACAGCAACGCCCAGCCGTCCAACAGCAGCGCCGCCCCGTAGCCGTCCGGGGCGACCGGCTCCGCGCCCGGGGTGGCCACCACCAGCGCCGGGCCGGCCGGGATGTCGGCCAGCACCGCGTCCCCGGCACTGGTGCGCAACACCACCCCCGGAAACGCCCGGCCCAGCTCCTCGGCGGTGCGCGCCGAGCCGACCACCGTCGCCCGCAGCCGGCCCTCGCCGCAGCTCGGGCAACGCCAGTCCGCCGCCGGCCGGCCGCACCACCGGCAGGACGGCACCTGCTGCCGGCCGGTCGCCGCCAGCGGCCCGGCACAGTGCCCGCAGCGCGCCGGCGTCCGGTCCCGGGCACAGGCCAGCGCCGGAGCGTAGCCGCGCCGGGGCACCTGCACCAGCACCGGATGGCCCGCTGCCAGCGCTGTCCGGGCGGCCCGGAAGGCCAGCGCCGGCAACCGCGCCAGCCGGGCTGCCGGGTCGCGTTCGAGTTCCACGTCGTCGCCGAGCGCCACGATCCGGGGGGTGGCGGCCCGCAGCACCGCCCGGTCGGCCACGATCGGCTGGGCCCAGCCCGACTCCACCAGCAGCGCCGCCTCGGCGGTCCGGCCGAAGCCGCCGACCAGCAGCGCCGCCCCGGTCATCGAGGCCCGCAGCACCGCGACGTCGCGGGCATGCGGGTAGGGTGCCCGCGGCTCGGCGTGCAGGTCGTCGCCGTCGTCCCAGATCACCACCAGCCCCAGGTCGGCCACCGGCGCGAACACCGCCGCCCGGGTGCCCAGCACCGCCCGCACCGTCCCGCGGCGCACCGCCAACCAGCGCCGGTACCGGGCCTCCGGGCCGAGGTCGGCGCTCAACACCACGTGTGCGCCCTTGGCCAGCACCGCCTGCAGCGCCTGGTCGACCCGGGCGGCGTCCCGGACGTCGGGCACCACCACCAGCACGCCCCGGCCCCCGGCGAGCGTTGCCTGCGTCACCTCGGCGATCCGGGCCGGCCAGTCCTCCCCCGGCACCGCGTTCCACACCGCGCGCACTCCCCGGCCGGCCCGCACCGCGGCCAGGTAGGCCGCGCCGGCCCGGTAGCGCGCCCAGCCGGCCGGATCGGGTGGCGCCGGCGCGGCGGCCGCCTCGACCGGTGCCGCCGACTCGGCCCGGGCGTGCCGGGGTGGCACCGCCAGCCGCAGCACGTCGGCGAAGGTGCCGGCCCACCGGTCGGCCACCGTCCGGAACAGTGCGGTGGTCTCGGCCGTCAGCACCGGCTCGTCGCCCACCCCGCGCTCCAGGTAGGACAGCCGGCCGTCGTGCTCGCTGGCCGCCAGCCGCTGCAGCACCCAGGCGTCGATCAGCCGGCCGGCGAAGCGCACCCGCACCCGCGAGCCCGGCCGGACCGCCTCGTCCAGCTCGGCCGGCACCAGGTAGTCGAACGGCCGGTCCAGGTGCGGCAGCGGCGAGTCGACCGCCACCCGCGCAACCGGCAGGGTCGCTGCCGGCTGCCGATCCCGCGGCGGCCGGTCCTTGGCTGGGCGGACCGCCCGGCGGACCGCCACCCGCGCGACCAGCCCAGGCAGGCTGGGGGCTTGGGCTCCATCGGCGGTCACGGCATATGCCTACCAGCCGCGCCCGACGCTTTCCCACCGAGCATGGTGGCTTTCCCGCGCCCGTGCAGGCTCAGCGTCGGTCCGCGTTCGGCTGGAAGACGATGTCGGCACTCGGGTACCGGAGTTGAGTGCTCGCCACCAACCGATGCGTACAAGAGTGCGTCATGATCAGTGTTCTCTTGCCGGCGCGGCTCACAGCGCCGACACGCTTGGTCACGTGCTCCTGGTCCACCGAGAGATGGGCAGAATGTCTGACGTGACGGATCACTGGCCGGTAGTCGATGTTTCGGCTTGGACCATTGCAGGCGAGGAGACCCAGGGCCGGCAGCCTCACCAGTGGCTGAGCCACCGATCACGGGAACGCACCTGGTTGTTCAAGCCGGTACGTCCGGGACGGGTTCGCCCGCTCGGTGAACATATCGCTGAGAAGGCGGCGAGTGAACTCGCCCGGCTTCTGGGCGTTCCTTCCGCTCGCGTCGACCTGGCACACCGAGACGACCTAATGGCTGCATCGTCGAGGATGTGCGATGGAGCAAGGGGTTCATGCAGCCCGGCCGAGTGCTGCTCCCCGAAGTCGTCGACGACTACGACCCGGAGAATCCAGAACGCCGAGGCCACAACGTGGTGAATATCAAGCTTGCCCTCGATCGGTTCGATCCGCCCCCTGAATCACCGACGCCAGCAGGGTTCACTGCGTTCGACGTGTTCACCGGCTACTTGATCTTCGATGCGTTGATAGCCAACGGAGACAGGCATGACCGCAATTGGGCAGTGCTCCTGCGGCCCCCGGGCCAGCCCGGACGAGACGCCCTGTGCAGCTCCTATGACCATGCCAGCAGTCTCGGCTTCACACTTTCGGACGGCGAACGGCGCCGTCGTCTGGTCGAAGGCACCGTTGCAACGTGGGTGCGACGCGGTTACGCCCGTCAATTCGAGCATCGAAGCGGCGAGCGCAGGCAGAACCTGGTCGACCTAGCGCGAGTCGCCGCTGATCTCTGCCGACCGAATGTGCACGAACATTGGCTCCACGCAGTTCTATCGGTGGACCCTGGGGTTGTGAGATCGATCCTGAACGCGGCCCCTGGCCTCTCCGACGTCACCCGGGTCTTCACCCAGGAGTTCGTGATGATCAACCAGAGTAGGTTGTCCGATGCCCTCAGCTGAGCTGACGCGGAGCGCAATCGGCGCCGCGCATCGCACACGGCGCTTCGCCGTTGCCTGGCGAAACACCTCTCTGGGACTCATCGCCCCGGTAGGGGTTCTCGATCATGACAGTCTGGGCTATCGCTTCGAGTACCTCCGCAACGTCGACCAGGTTCCGGACTTCCGGCCGTTTCTTGGCTTCCCGAACCTCGATTGGGCGTACGAATCGCAGCGTCTCTGGCCGTTCTTCGACCTGCGCGTGATGGACCCGAAACGTCCTGATTACGAAAGCTATGTCGCCCGTCTTGGGTTGCCGCCCACCGCGTCCCGCCTCGACGTGCTGAGCCGAAGCGGAGGAGAGCAGAAGGGTGACAGCGTCTACCTAGCCGAAGAACCGCAGATCTCCGAGGACGGCGCCACCGAGGCCACCTTCTTGGTCCGCGGCGTGAGCTATGCGATTCGCGAGTACTCCAGCGCCGGCAGCGCTTCCCAACTGCGGTCGGGAGATCAATTGACGATCGAGTCCGACCCAGATAATCCGGTCAATGCTCAGGCCATGCTGTTGGTCACCCGCACCGGAGCGCGGGTCGGCTGGGTTCCAGACTTACTGATCCCCTATGCACACGCAGTCGGCTCCGGCGGTAGCGCCGAGGTAACAGTGGTGCAGAACAACGGTCCCAACTCACCATGGCACTTGCGCCTTCTCGTACGACTCGCGGGACAAGTGTCTCCTGGCTTGCCCATCTTCACCGGTGAGGACTGGCCACCGCTGCGGCTCGTACCTGGCGTGTGAATGGCCGGTAGAGTGTGGTCAGCGCACCTGATGCGGCCGCTGAAACAAGCGGCTTCGGAACCAGCGTTGGGATGGCCGAGAGGCCTGCGCCTAGTCGAAGGGCTCTGGCCTCGCCGACCGGCTGAGGCCGGAGCCCTGTCGAGGAACAGACCCGACGCGTGGTGGCAGCCCTTATCGCTACTTGAGCCGGTAGCCCACCACGAACAGCACCGCGCCGGTCGGGCCTTGAGGCTCGCCCGGCGCGGTCTGTTCCGGCTGTCTTCGTCGCGCATCTGATTGCCCGGCCAGCGCGTCGATCGTCCGAACGGCAGTTTGTGCGCAGAATGGCCTGGCTCGTCCTATCCGGGCGATGGGCCG
>JAVEEO010000487.1 GCA_030840415.1 Pseudonocardiales bacterium
CTGGGACCTGCAGCACGACGTGATGGCCAAGGGGTCGTTCCTGGTGGCCCGCGAGGCCGCCCGGATCATGGCCGCTCAGGCTATGGGCGGCGACATCGTTTACATCTCCAGCAAGAACTCGCTGTTCGCCGGCCCGAACAACATCGCCTACGGTGCGGCCAAGGCAGACCAGGCCCACCAGGTGCGGCTGCTGGCCGCCGAGCTCGGCGAGCACCGGATCCGGGTCAACGGCATCAATCCCGACGGCGTGGTGCGCGGGTCCGGGATCTTCGCCAGTGGCTGGGGCGCCAAGCGGGCCGCGGTCTACGGGGTGCCCGAGGAGGAGCTGGGCGCCTACTACGCGCAGCGGACGCTGCTCAAGCGCGAGGTGCTGCCCGAGCACGTGGCCAATGCCGTCTTCGCGCTGACCGCCGGCGACCTGTCGCACACGACCGGACTGCACATCCCGGTCGATGCCGGCGTCGCGGCGGCGTTCCTGAGGTGATCCGGTGCTTGCGGTGAGCCGGCGGTGAGCGCGGTGCGGGTCGCGGCCGTCGACCTCGGTGCCTCCAGCGGCCGGGTGATGCTGGGCCGGGTCGGCGACGGGGTGCTGGACCTGGCCGAGGTCAACCGGTTCGCCAACCGGCCGGTCCGGGTGCACGGCACCCTGCACTGGGACATCCTCGCGCTGTACGCCGGGATGCTGGACGGCCTGCGCGCCGCCAGCCGGCGGGCGGGCCGGCTGGACGGGATCGGCATCGACACCTGGGCGGTGGACTACGGCCTGCTGGACTCCTCGGGTGCGTTGCTGGGCAACCCGGTGCACTACCGCGACGCCCGCACCGGCGGCGTGATGGACCGGCTGGTGGGCTCGGCCGGGGCGGAGCGGCTGTACCGGCTGTCCGGCTTGCAGTTCCTGCCGATCAACACCATCTACCAACTGGCCGCGGCGGCCGAGGACCCGCAGTTGGCCGCGGCCCGGCGGCTGCTGCTGGTGCCCGATCTGCTCGGCTACTGGCTGACCGGCCAGCAGGTCGCCGAGATCACCAATGCCTCGACCACCGGCCTGCTCGACGTCACGTCGCGGACCTGGTCCGCCGAGCTGACCGACATGGTCGGGATAGGCCCCGGCCTGTTGCCCCCGCTGGTCGAACCGGGTTTCCGGATCGGCGAGCTGCCGCCCGAGGTGCTGGATGCGGCCGGGCTCACCGGGCCGGTGCCGGTCTGGGCGGTCGGGTCGCACGACACGGCGTCGGCCGTTGTCGGGGTGCCGGCGGCCTCCGAGCGGTTCGCCTACATCTCGTGCGGGACCTGGTCGCTGGTCGGGCTGGAGCTGGCCGCACCGGTCCTGACCAATGCCAGCATGCAGGCCAACTTCACCAACGAACTCGGCGTGGACGGCACGGTGCGCTACCTGCGCAACGTGATGGGCCTGTGGCTGTTGCAGGAAACGCTGCGGACCTGGAGCGCCGCCGGGTTGCCCGCCGACCTGGACACGCTGCTTCCCCTGGCCGCCCAGGTGCCGCCGTTCTCGACGGTGGTCGCCGTCGACGACCCGGTTTTCCTGCCGCCGGGGGACATGCCCGCCCGGATCGTGGAGGCGGCCCGGCGCACCGGGCAGACCCCGCCGCAGGGCCGGGCCGAGATGGTGCGGTGCATCCTGGACAGCCTGGCGCTGGCGCACCGCAGTGCCCTGCGGGACGCCCAACGACTGTCGGGTCATGATGTGGACGTGGTGCACCTGATCGGCGGTGGCGCGCGCAACGAGTTGCTCTGCCAGCTCACCGCCGACGCCTGCGGGCTGCCCGTCGAGGCGGGACCGGTCGAGGCGTCGGCGCTCGGCAACGTCCTGGTGCAGGCCCGGGCTCTTGGCGCCGCCGCTGACGACCTGCCCGGACTGCGGGCATTGTTGCGCCGGACCCAGCCGATCCGGCGTTATCAGCCGTCCGGACGGGCCGTGGACTGGGCGGCCGCCGCCGCGCGAGTCGAATCACCAACTGATAGGGAGACCGCATGAACCCGCTCGGAGTACACGCCCTGGTGTGGGTCGGCGACTGGAGCGAGCAGTCGGCCCGGTTCGCCATCGAGTCCACCCGCGAGGTGGGCTTCGACCTGATCGAGCTCGCGCTGCTCGACCCGGCCGCGACCGACGTTGCCATGACCCGGCGGCTGCTGGCCGACAACGGGCTCGGTGCGACCGCCTCGCTCGGCCTGGACCTCGACGCCGACGTGTCGAGCGAGGACCCGGCGGTGGTGGCACGGGGCCGGGACCGGCTGGCCGCCGCGCTGGAGGTGGTGCACGGCGTCGGCGGCACCCACCTGTGCGGGGTGCTGTACTCCGCGCTCACCAAGTACCCGCAGCCGGCCAGCGCGCTGTCCCGGCAGAACAGTGCGCAGGCGATGGCCTGGCTGGCCGAGCAGTGTGCTGCGGCTGGAGTGACGCTGGCGCTGGAGGTGGTCAACCGGTACGAGACGAACATCGCCAACACCGCCGCCGAGATGCTCACCTTTATCGACCAGTCCGGGACCGACATCGCCGTGCACCTGGACAGCTACCACATGAACATCGAGGAGAACGGCCTGGTCGAGCCGGTCGAGCAGTGCGGTTCCCGGCTGGGCTACGTGCATATCGGCGAGTCGCACCGTGGCTATCTCGGCACCGGCAACGTCGACTTCGGCTCACTGTTCGGAGCTGTTCGGGCTTGCGGCTATGCCGGTCCGGTGACGTTCGAGAGCTTCTCCTCGGCGGTGGTGCACCCGAGCCTCAGCAACGCCCTCGCGGTGTGGCGCAACCTGTGGCAGGACAGTCGCGACCTCGCCGCCCACGCCCACGCCTTCATGAAGGAGCGGCTGGAGAGCTGACTGTTCGGCCGCGCTAGGCCAGCCG
>JAVEEO010000530.1 GCA_030840415.1 Pseudonocardiales bacterium
GGTACCAGGAGCACCACATCGTCGGTGCCGGCCGCAGCGGCGGGACCGACGCCCGGGCGGCGAAGCGGTCACCGAAGGCCGCCAGCGCGGCCGGAACGCCCGCCTGAGCGGGATGTTCGGTGACCGACACGGGGCCGTCGGCCCAGATCGTCACCTCGGTGCCCGACTGCCGCGCGGTGATCCGGGGCACGGCGTCGTCGGCGTCGTCGGCACCGATCACCACGATCGGTTCGCCGGTACCCGGATCCAGCGCCAGCAGCCCCTCGCCGCTGAAGGTCCCCGGCTCGGGCATCGGCCGGGTTCCGCCGTAATTGCCGCGGTAGTTCAGGGCGCTGGTTGCCCGCGGCGGCGTCGCCAGCAGGGGATATACGCCCGACGGCGACCAGGACTGCCAACCCTCCTCGTAGCAGCGGGCCCGCCGGGCATCCACTTCGAGGCTGAGAAGACGCTGCTGCTGCACGGATCACTCCTGTCGGCACGGCTCGATCGTCACCACGGCAGCTGTTCAGCCCTTGCTCGCGCCGAGGGTCAGCCCGGCGACGAACTGTCGTTGCAACAACAGGTACACCACCAGGGTCGGGATGACGGTGATGGTGGCCCCGGCGGCGATCAGGTTGTAGTTGGACAGGAAGTCACCCTGCAGGTTCTTCACCCCGGTGGTGATCGGCAACCGGTCACCGCTCTGGATGAACAGCAACGGCCAGAAGAAGTCGTTGTAGATCCAGATCACTTCCAGGGTTCCCAGCGCGGCCAGCGCCGGCCGGCACAGCGGCAGGATGATCGAGCGGTACTGGCGCCAGACGCTTGCGCCGTCGACCAGCGCCGCCTCGGTGAGATCCTCCGGCAGTGCCTTCATGTAGTTGGACAGCACGAAGGTGCAGAAGCCGACCTGGAAGGCGACGTCGACCGCGATCACCCCGTAGTAGGTGTTGAGAAGGCTGCCGGAGTCACTGACCGAGTACGGCAGCGGAGTGTGCTTGAACATCGCGTACAGCGGCGCGGCGAGCACCTGCGGCGGCAGCAGGTTGCCGGCGGTGAACATGACCAGCAACGTGAGGTTGAACCGCCAGCGGAACCGGCTAACCGCGAAGGCCATCATCGAGGCCAGCGCGATCGTCAACAGCACCGAGGGCACCGTGATGATCAACGAGTTGACGAAGTAGGTCTGCAGCCCGGCCTGCCGCCAGGCGGTGCTGAAGTTGTCGAAGTTGAAGCTGCCCTTCAGGCTCCAGTAGCCGTGCGCGTCGATGGCCGACTTGGGCCGCAGCGCGGTGAACACCGTCCACAGCAACGGGATCAGCCACAGCACCGCCATCGCGATCAGGAACAGGTGGATGCCGTAGTGCCGTTGGCCGCGCCGGGCCGTCCCGCTCGGCTGCGGCGCACCCGTAGCCAGGCTGGACACCGGGGCCGCGGTCACCGCTGAGCTCCCCGGAAGGTCCGGACGAGGTAGAAGACGATCGGTACCAGCGAGATCACCAGCAGCAGCACCGCCAACGCCGAGCCGACCCCGATCACCTGGCCCTCACCGACCAGGTTCTGGATCACCAGGGCGCTGATCAGCTCCAGGCCGTTGGTGCCGCGGTTGATCACGTAGACGATGTCGAAGGCCCGCAGCGCCTCGATCACCGTGATCACCACGACGACGATGTTGATCGGGCGCATCGCCGGGAAGACCACCCGGAAGAACGCCTGGGGAGCGGTGGCCCCGTCGATGGCGGCAGCCTCCTTCAACGACGGGTCGACCCCTTTCAGCCCGGCCAGGTACAGGACCATGATGTAGCCGGCATGCCGCCAGGTGGCGGCCACCAGCGCGGCCCACAGATTGACGTCGGAGTCGCCGAACCAGTCCACCGCGTGCGAGGTTCCCGCCGTGCCCAGCACATGGTTGACCAGGCCGTCGCTGCGCTGGTACATCAGCTGCCAGATGATGCCGACCAGTACCAGCGACAGCATCACCGGCGTGAAGAAGATGCTCTGGTAGATCCGGCTGCCGCGAATCCGCTGATCCAGCAACACCGCCAGCAGCAGCCCCAGCGGGGTGGCGACCACCGCCAGGAACAGCAGCCAGATGATGTTGTGCTGCACCGCCGGCCAGAACGGCGGGTAGTCCTGGGTCACGTAGCGGTAGTTGCTCAGGCCCGCCGAGCGGATGTTCGACAGCTCCAGCCCGTCCCAGCGGGTGAAGGACAGGCCCACCGAGAGCAGCATCGGGATCCAGATCAGCAGGGCCTGCAACAGGGTCGGCACCGCGACCATGACCCCGAGCACCAGCCTGTCCCGCCCGGAGAGCCGGTGCACCCGCCGGCGCCGGCCGGCGACGATCGGCGACGGCTTGGTCGCCGGCGGGGCGGCGACCAGCGGCAGGTCGGTCATCTCGACTACGCCGCGTAGAGGCTCTTGGCCTGCGCCTCGAGGCCCTTGGTGTCGATGTCGCCGTTCTTCAGGAAGCCCTGCAGGGCGGGCAGCAGGACGTTGTTCGCCATCGCCGGCAGCGCGTCCCGGTCGAAGAACTGGCTGATGTACTTGGCTCCTGCGATCGCCTCGGCGCACTTCTTGTTCAACGGGCTGAACTTGGAGGTGTCGGAGCCCTTGGCGGTCTGCAGGTTCGAGGTGTCGATCGAGGCGTAGGTGTCCTGCCCCTCCGGCGTGCCCAGGAAGGCCAGCAAGTCCTTGGCCGCCTGGTTGTTGGCGCCCTTCTTGGACAGCATCAAGCCGTCGATCGGCGCCTCGATGGCGTCGGTGCCCTCCACCGCCATGCTGGGGAAGGGGAAGAAGTCGATATCGGCCAGCACCGCCTTGTCGGTGAACTGCTGGGTCACGAACGAGCCGAGCAGGTACATGCCGGACTTCTTCTGCCCGAGCGCGGTGGCCGCCTCCTGCCAGGTGGCGCCGAGCGCGGCCTTGTCCTGGTAGGGCAGCAGCGCCTTCCAGTTGTCGAAGACGTCCTTGACCTTCTGCTGGTCCCAGGACTCCTTGTGCGCGCACAGGTCGACGTGGAACTGGTAGCCGTTGGTGCGCATGTTCAGGTAGTCGAAGGTGCCCATGGCCGGCCAGCCGTCCTTGTCGGCGAAGCCGATCGGGATCAGCCCGTCCTTCTGCATCTTCGCACTCAGCGTCTTGAGCTCGTCGAAGGTGGCCGGCACCTGGTAACCCTTGGCCTCCCACAGGCTCTTGCGGTAGAAGAAGCCCCACGGGTAGTTGTAATTGGGCACGAAGTACTTCTTGCCGTCATCGCCGGTGGAGGCCTTGGCCAGCGCGTCGGAGAAGTTGCCGCCGATCTTCTCCCAGACGTCGTCGATCGGCGCGGCCAGGCCCTTGCCGGCGTAGAAGCGCATCCGGTAGCCGGCGAACCAGGTGAAGACGTCGTCCGGGCTGCCGTTGAGGTAGGAGTTGATGTTGTTCTGGAAGTCGTTGTGCGGGACGGTGTTGACCTTGACGGTGTCGCCGGACTGCTTGCTGAAGGCGTCGAAAACCGCCTGGTAGGCCCGCTTCGGCACGTCGTCGGAACTTCCCGAACCTACGCTGAGCGACTTCGAGGACGAGCCGCTGCCGCCGGAGGATGGCTTGCTGCCGCCGGTGCAGGCAGCCAGCAGCGGGGCGGCGAGGACCCCGGCGGTGCCGAACCCGAGGCCCTTCAACAAGGTGCGCCGGCTCGGACCCGGCTGGCCGGAGTCGCCGGAGTCGGAGGGGAGGGGGAGCGGCTTCGCTGGCATGGGGTCCTCCTGGCTGAGGTAGCGTGAGGCAGCTCACACGCTCACGGATAGAGCCATTCAGCGGAACCGAACCCACGCTGTCAAGCATCTGCCGCCGTGGCGCCCAAGTTGGTTCCGAGAACCTCAGCTCAGCCGGTGTGCGCCGTCGGCCGCCGTCACGGTGAAGCTGGCCGGTTCGGTGTAGCCGCGGCCGGCGTAGGCGGCCCGCACCGCCAGCGCGCCGGCCCGGGCCTGTGCCGGATCCACCAGGGCGATCACGCAGCCGCCGAAGCCGCCGCCGGTCATCCGGGCGCCGAGCGCGCCGAAGGCCAGCAGCACCTCCACCGCCAGGTCCACCTCGGGCACCGTGATCTCGAAGTCGTCGCGCATGCTGGCGTGCGAGGCGGTCAGCAGGCCGCCGATCCGGCGCAGCTGGCCGGTGCGCAGCAGGTCGGCGCAGGCCAGCGTCCGGTCGTTCTCGGTGATCACGTGCCGGGCGCGCCGGCGCAGCGTCTCGTCCGGCAACCGGTCCATCGCCCCGGCCAGGTCCTCCAGGTCCAGGTCGCGCAGCGCCGGTACCCCGAGCAGCCGGGCAGCCTGCTCGCAGGCGGAGCGGCGCTCACCGTAGAGGCCGTCGGTGAGCTGGTGCGGAGCCTTGGTGTCGATCACCAGCAGCGCCAGCCCTGCCGCCTCCAGGTCGAGCGGCACCGGCTCCACCGCCAGCGTCCGCATGTCGCACAGCAGCGCCCGGTCGCGTTCTCCGAAGATCGAGGCCAGCTGGTCCATGCCGCCGGTGGGGGCGCCGACGAAGTCGTTCTCGGCCTGCCGGGCCAGTGTCACCAGATCCGGACGGTCCAGGCCCAGGCCGAACTGGTCGTTGAGCGCGCCGGCCACCGAGCACTCCAGCGCGGCTGAGGAGGACAGCCCCGCTCCGGCCGGCACGTCGCCGTCGACGGTGATCGACAGCCCCGGCAGCCGGTGACCGCGCGCGGCGATCGCCCAGGCCACCCCGGCGGCATAGCCGGCCCAGGAGTCCTGCTCGCTCAGCACGCCCGGCCGCAGCTCGGCCAGCGCGATCTCGACCGGCACGTCCCGCTGGGCCGAGACCACCTCCAGCACCGGCTCGGCCAGTGGCGAGACGGTGGCGGTGCAGCCCGGCGCGATGGCCAGCGGCAGGCAGAAGCCGTCGTTGTAGTCGGTGTGTTCGCCGATCAGGTTGACCCGCCCGGGCGCGCGCCAACTGCTGGCGGCCGGCTCAGTCATGACTGTGCTGCCGGTAGAACTGCCAGGCGTCGGCGACCATCCGGTCCAGGTCCCGGGTCGGACGCCAGCCCAGCTCGGCTGCCGCCCGGTCGTTGGAGGCGATCAGCACCGCCGGGTCGCCGGGCCGGTTGGGCGCGTCCACCGCCGGGGTCGGGCGGCCGGTGATCCGGCGGACCGAGTCGAGCACCTCGCGCACCGACGAGCCCGACCCCGAGCCCAGGTTGCAGATCAGGTGGCCGCCGCCGGCGTGGGCAACCGCATGTTCCAGGGCCCGTAGGTGGGCGTCGGCCAGGTCCAGCACGTGGATGTAGTCGCGGACGCAGGAACCGTCCGGGGTGGGGTAGTGCACCCCGTTGACCTGCAGTTGCGGGCGCGACCCGGCCGCCACCTGCAGCGCGATCGGGATCAGGTGGGTCTCGGTGGCATGCCGCTCGCCGAGCGAGCGGGCTGGATCCTCGCCGTCGATCCGGGCGCCGGCCACGTTGAAGTAGCGCAGGCTGACCGCCGAGAACCGGTGCGCCCCGGCGTAGCTGGTGAGCAGGTGGTCCACCGCGAGCTTGCTGGCGCCGTAGGGGTTGGTCGGCCGGGTGGGCGAGGTCTCCTCGATCGGCACCGAGTCCGGCTCGCCGTAGGTGGCGGCGGTGGAGGAGAACACGATGGTGCGCAGGTCGTGACGGCGCATCGAGTCCAGCAGCGCCAGGCTGCCGACGGTGTTGTTGTGCCAGTACAGCTCGGGCGCCACGACCGATTCCGGCACCAGGGACTTGGCCGCGAAGTGCAGCACCGCGTCGAACTCGCCGGCCGCCAGCACCGGATCGGCCTCGGTGATCGAGGCCCGGACGAACTCGGCACCGTCCGGCACCGCATCGGCATGCCCGGTGGACAGGTCGTCCAGCACCGTGACCTGGTGGCCGGCGCCGAGCAGTTCGGCGGTGACCACGCTTCCGATGTAGCCGGCTCCGCCGGTCACGAGTAAGCGCATGGTGGCTGAGGGGTTTCCGTTTCGGGCCGTCGGAGCCTCCGACCCTACACTCGCAGCAGGGGCCCGACCGGACACCACGGCGAGCACCCGAGCGAGACAACGCCCCGACAACCGGCGAACGACCCGAGCCACCGAACGACCCGAGGAGCGGACCCCGCCATGAACGGCACCGTGCTCAATGTCTGCATCGTGCTGGCGCTGATCGTCGTCGAGGGCCTGTTCGTCGGTGCCGAGATCGCGCTGGTGTCGCTGCGCGAGGGCCAGGCCAAGTCGATGGCGGAGTCCGGCCGGCGCGGCCAGGCGGTGGCCCGGTTGATGGCCGACCCGAACCGGTTCCTGGCCGCCGTGCAGATCGGCGTCACCTCGACGGCGCTGCTGTCCTCGGCCTTCGGCGCGGTGACGCTGTCGGAATCGGCCAAGGACGCCCTGATCGCCAACGGCGTCGGCGAGACGCTGGCCGGGGTGATCGGCATCGTCGGGGTGACCCTGCTGATCTCCTTCGTCACCCTGATCATCGGGGAGCTGGCCCCGAAGCGGCTCGCGCTGCAGCGCCCGGAGGGCGTCGCGATGCTGTTCGGGCCGACCCTGGACCGGATGGCCCGGCTGTTCCGGCCGCTGATCTGGCTGCTGTCCAGGTCCACCGACCTGGTGGTCCGGGTGCTGGGCGGTGACCCGCACGCCAACCGCGAGAGCATCAGCGAGGAGGAACTGCGCGGCCTGGTTGCCGCGCACGAGTCGCTGACCACCGACGAGCGGCGGCTGATCGACGACGTGTTCGCCGCCGGCGAGCGCTCGGTGAGCGAGGTGATGATCTCGCGCACCGAGGTGGTCTTCCTGGAGGCCGCGGTCACCGTCAGCCGCGCGGTGAAGCAGGCCGGCGACTCGCCGCACTCGCGTTACCCGGTGATCGGCCAGGGCAGTGACGACGTGCTCGGCTTCGTCCACATCCGGGACCTGATCATGGGCGCGCCCGGCGTGGAGCCCTCCACCAACCGGTCGCTGGTGGTCGGTGACCTGGTGCGCGAGGTCAAGGTGCTGCCCGGGTCGAAGAAGGTGCTGGCCGCGCTGAGCGAGATGCGTCGCGAGGGCCACCACATGGCGATCGTGGTGGACGAGTACGGCGGCACCGACGGCATCGTCACGCTGGAGGACCTGATCGAGGAGGTGATCGGTGACATCCGCGACGAGTACGACTCCGAGGACTCCTCGGCCCGCCGCCTGACCGGCGGGATCGTCGAGGTGGACGGCCGGTGCAACCTCGACGAGTTCGCCGAGTACGCCGGCTTCGAACTGCCCGAGGGCCCGTACGAGACGGCCGGCGGCTTCCTGATGGCCCGGCTCGGCAAGTTGCCCCAGGTCGGTGACCGGGTGGAGATCCACGACCACCTGGTCGAGGTGCTCGAGATCGAGGGCCGGCGGGCGTCCCGGCTGCGGGTCGAGCCGCTGCCCGAGCCGGAGGCGGCCGGCGCGGCCACCGGCTGAGAACTGTCGCCGGGCAAGCTGGGAATCGCGATTCGCGCCAAATTTGGTGGCCGTTATCCCTGGTGATGCGGCCGGAACCGGCCGATGATAGAAGTGGACAGTCTGAAAAACAGCAACGTCGCCGCCGTTCTTTGAGGATCTTTTCTGTGTTGCAACCGCGATACGCCCCCCGCCGGGCGCGTCTGAAGTTGTCCCTGACCCGAACCGTCACCAGTGCGGCCGCGGTCGCGGCGCTGGCCCTGGTCTGCGGCCCGGCGCTCGAGCGGACCGGCGACGGCGCGGCGGCAGCGGCGGCGGCCGCGATCAGCCCCCCCAGCCCGGCGACTCCCGGCAGCACGCCCCAGCGGCTGGCACCGGCCCGCTGGAACGGCCCGCTGCCGATCCGGCCGTCCCGGTTCGGCAAGGCTCCCGCCGGCGGCACGGTCGCCCTGCCGGCCGTCGAGGCGGTACCGATCGGCCCGCCCGGCGAGGTCGGCGCGCTCGGCATCCCGCTGATGGTGCTGCGCGCCTACCACCTGGCCGCCGACCAGCTCGCGGCCGAACAGCCGTCCTGCAAGCTGCCCTGGTGGCTGCTGGCCGGCATCGGGCACACCGAATCCGGGCACGCCGAGTCCGGCCGGCTGACCGCCGACGGCACCACCCGCGGCCGGATCCTGGGCCCGCGCCTGAACGGCGGCATCCCCGGCGACGCGATCATCACCGACACCGACCACGGCAGCCTGGACGGCGACATCGTCTACGACAGGGCGGTCGGCCCCATGCAGTTCATCCCCTCGACCTGGGCGCACTGGCGAGCCGACGGCAACGCCGACGGCAAGGCCGATCCCAGCAACATCTTCGACGCCACCCTGGCCGCCGCCCACTACCTCTGTGCGGGCGGCCGGGACCTGTCGACCGAGGCCGGGCTGGAGGCGGCGGTGCTGAGCTACAACCACTCCGCTCCCTACCTGGCCACGGTGCTGGCCTGGGGCGAGGCCTACCGCGACGGTGCCTCGGCGGTGCCGGACAGCCCGCTGCCGGTGGTCAGCGACGTCACCAAGGTGCGCCCGCCCAAGTCCAGCCGGCCACCGGCGCGCACGTCCAAGCCGGGCACCTCGGCGCCCGGCGCGTCGCAGAGCTCGGTCCCGGCCAGCCCGACCGACTCGGCCAGCCCCACTGCCTCGGCCAGCGCCACCGGCAGCTCCTCGACCACCGCCTCGGCCAGTCCCACCTGCTCCTCGGCGAGCCCGTCGCCGACCGACTCCAGCGGCGTTCCGGTCGATCCCGCGACCGCCCAGTCGCACACCGGGTCCTCGGCCGCGACCACCCAGTCGCACACCGGGTCCTCGGCCGCGACCACCCGCAGCGGCCTCAGCGGATCGGCCGACGCAACGCCGACCGCCACCGGATCCGCCGACGCAACGCCGACCGCCACCGGATCGGCCGACGCAACGCCGACCGCCACCGGATCCCCGGTCGCCACCCCGGGCCGGACCACCGCCACCTCGAGCGGGGTCGCGGCCTCGAGCAGCACCCGCACCCAGTCGGCGACGGCCCAGTCGGCCACCGGCCAGACGGTTACGACGAGCGCTTCGGACAGCTCCAGCGCCTCGGCGAGCCCGTCCAGCTGCGCGCCATGACCACCGGCGGGCCGGCCGGCCCGCCGGAGTGGAATGATCTGCTTTCGTGAACAACCATCCCCGGGTGCTGTCGGGCATCCAGCCGACCGGTGAGTCCATGCAACTGGGCAACTACCTGGGTGCTGTGCAGAACTGGGTGCAGATGCAGGACGGCTTCGACGCCTACTACTGCGTGGTGGACCTGCACGCGATCACCCTCGACCCGCCGGAGCCGGCGGCGCTGCGCCAGCGGACCCGGATCGTGGCCGCCCAACTGCTGGCCGCGGGCCTGGATCCGGACCGGTGCGCGTTGTTCGTCCAGTCCCACGTCCCCGAGCATCCCCGGCTGTCCTGGGTGCTGGAGTGCCTCACCGGCTTCGGCGAGGCCAGCCGGATGACCCAGTTCAAGGACAAGTCGGGCCGGGCCGGTGCCGAGCGGCAGGGCGTGGGGCTGTTCACCTACCCGATCCTGCAGGCCGCCGACATCCTGCTCTACCAGGCCGACCAGGTGCCGATCGGTGAGGACCAGCGCCAGCACCTGGAGCTGACCCGCACCCTCGCCCAGCGGTTCAACGCCCGCTACGGCCAGACCTTCGTGGTTCCCGAGGCCTACATCCCGAAGGCGGCGGCCAAGATCCTGGACCTGCAGGACCCGACCGCGAAGATGTCGAAGTCCCGTCCGGACGCCGGAACGATCTACCTCTCCGACGATGCCGCCACGATCACCAAGAAGATCAAGCGTGCCGTGACCGACCTGGACAACGAGATCCGCTACGACCCGGAGGCCAAGCCCGGCGTCTCGAACCTGCTCGGGATCCTGGCCGCGTTCACCGACCGGACGGCCGAGCAGGTGGCGCTGGACTTCGCCGGGCAGGGCTACGGCAGCCTCAAGGCCGCGGTGGCCGAGGCAGTGATCGCCTTCGCCCAGCCGTTCGCCACCCGCAGCAGCGAGCTGCTCGCCGATCCGGCCGAACTGGACCGGATCCTGGCCCGGGGCGCCGAGCGGGCCCGGGCGCTGGCCTCGGTCACGGTGGCCGACGCCTATGCCAAGGTCGGCTTCCTGCCGGCTGTCGTAGGCTGATCGAAATGGCCAAACCAATAACGGTCGGGGTCGCGCTCGCGATCCCCGAACCGCACGCCGCCGTGCTGGCCGGCTGGCGGCGCCGGATCGGCGACCCCGAGGCGGGCAAGATCCCTCCGCACGTGACGCTGCTGCCGCCCACCGAGATCGAGGCCGACCAGCTCGACCTGGTCGACAAGCACCTGGCCGAGGCCGCGACCGCGGTGCTGCCGTTCACCATGAAGCTGTCCGGCACCGGCACCTTCCGGCCGCTGTCGCAGGTGGTGTTCGTCCAGGTCTCGACCGGGGCGGCCCAGTGCGAGCTGCTCGAGCAGGCGGTGCGCCGCGACCCGATCGTCCGCGAGGTGGACTTTCCCTACCACCCGCACGTCACGGTCGGGCACGACGTCGCCGATGAGTACCTGGACCAGGCCTACGAGGGGCTGCGCGATTTCGTGGCGCAATTCCGGGTCGAGGCGTTCACGCTGTACGCCCAGGACCCGGACGGCAGCTGGCACCCGCACCGCGAGTACCCGCTGACGGGTTTCTAGCACCGTGCCGGGAGGTTCGACGCTGGACCGGCTGAAGTCCGGCGCCGGCCGGCGCTGGCAGGCACTCCAGCAGGCCCGGCCGGGGGTGGCGCACGTCGTCCGGGCCTACCGGCACTACAAGGCCAACCACGGCGACCACCTCGCCGCGGCGATCACCTACTTCAGCTTCCTCGCGCTGTTCCCGCTGGTCCTGCTCGGAGTGTCGGTCACCGCCTTCGTGCTGGCCTCCCAGCCGCACCTGCAGACGGAGCTGTTCGACCAGGTGAGCACCAACCTGCCGGGCGGCTTCGGCGACACCGTGCAGAAGGTCATCGAGGGCGCGATCAACCAGCGGGCCGGCGTCGGCATCGTCGGCCTGGCCGGGGTGGCGCTGACCGGACTCGGCTGGATCGCCAACCTGCGCGGGGCCATCGACATCGTGTGGGGCATCGCGGCCCGCAACCGCTCCTTCCTGGCAGGCAAGGCCGCCGACGCGCTGGTGCTGCTCGGCCTGGGCCTCGGCGTGGTGCTGTCGGTGGGGCTCACGGCCGGTGGCACCGCCGCCAGCGGCGTGCTGCTGCGCGCGCTCGGCCTCGACGACGTGACCGGCGCCGGCACCGCGAGCTGGCTGCTGGGCATCCTGCTCGGCATCGCGGGCAGCACCCTGATTTTCGGCTGGCTGATGTTCCGGCTGCCCGTCATCACGGTGCCCCGGCGCACGGCGCTGCGCGCCACCCTGCTCGCCGCGGTCGGCTTCGAGGTGCTGAAGCTGGTCGGGACGTTCTACATCGCCCGGGTCACCAAGTCCCCGGCCGCGGCGGTGATCGGCCCGGTGGTCGGGGTGCTGGTCTGGATCGACCTGGTCTCGCGCTACCTGCTGTACTGCGTGGCCTGGGCAGCGACCGCGGACGCGGCGGCGGCCGGCTCGGCGGTGGCCGCGGCCGATGCCCCGGTCCAGGGGCCCGGACTGCCGGATCCGGGAGGGCCAGGTTTGCCGGGGCTGCCTGGCGCTCGGCCCGGCGGGTTCTCCCCGGTGGCGGTGGCGGCCGGCCTGCTCAGCGCGGGCGCCGCGCTCGGCGCCGGCTCGCTCGCCGCCCTGCACCGGTCACGCGCACGAGCCACAGACCGCCGCCGATCAGCGCGCTGACCGGCAGCAGCGCGGCCAGCGGCCAGTGCACCCCGCCGCGAGGCTGGGCCAGCGTGGCCAGCACTCCGGCGGCGGCCGGCGCGGCGGACGTTGCCGCCGCGGCAGGCCGGTCAGCCGACACCGGCCCGGCCAGCGTCCCCACCGGCTGCACCGTGGCCGGCAGCGCGTAGCCCCAGTCCAGCAGGGCGGCGGCCTGCCGGTACTGATCCACGGGCACTCGCTCGTCGCGCAGCAGCACCACACCGAGGCGCCGGCCGTGCCGCTCGGCGGCCGCCAGGTAGGTGTGCCGGGCAGCGTCGGTGTAGCCCGACTTCACCACCAGGGCGCCCGGCACCGCGGACAGGAAGTTCTGGGACTGGTTGTCGAACTGGTAGGGCCCGACGTGGCCGTACCTGCTGGCCCGCGGCGGGAAACCGGCGCTGGGCAGCCGGTCATAGGCCACCAGCCGGGGCTGGTCGACGAAGGCCCGCAGCACCAGCGCCATGTCGTAGGCCGAGGTCAGCTGCTGCCAGCCGTCCAGGCCGGACGGGGTCTGCACCACCGTGTCGTAGGCACCCAGCCGGGCGGCCTCGGCGTTCATCCGGCTGACCGTCCGGGCGATCCCGCCGTCCGCCTCGGCCAGCGCCAGGGCCGCGTCGTTGGCCGAGACCAGCAACAGCGCCGCGAACAGCTGATCGACCGAGTACCTGGCCCCGGCCAGCAACCCGACCGCCGAGCCCTCGGCGGTGGCCGCCGTGGGCGACACCGTGACCACCCGCCGGCCGGGCAGGTCCGCGACGACGCAGAGCGCGGTGAGCACCTTGAGGATGCTGGCCGGCTGGTAGCGGCCGTGCGGGTCGCGGGCGGCCAGCACGGCGCCGGAGTCCAGGTCGACCAGGATCCAGCCGTGCGCCCGGATCCCGGCCGGCAGCTTCGGCGCGCCGGGCGGTGCCACCAGTCCGCGGCTGGCCAGGTGCGCGCCGCCGGGCACCAGGCCGTCCGGCGCCCAGCCACCGGCGGGCGGGTGGGGGTCCGGAGCGCTCGGGGAGATCGCGGCCGAGGTCGGCTTCGGGGCGGCGGGCGAGGTCGGGACGGCGTCGGCCGGCGCGCTCAGCAGGGTCAGGATCGTCGCGAGCGCCAGCCCGGCCGCTCGGCGGACAGGGAGCCGCTGTCCTCGCACCGGCACAGGCTA
>JAVEEO010000555.1 GCA_030840415.1 Pseudonocardiales bacterium
GCGGTGCGCGGCCAGCGCGAGGCAGCCATGCTGCAGCGGGCCGCGCAGGCTCCCGCGCTGCCGTCCGGCCTGCTCGACCGGCTGGCCGGGCTGCCGATGTCGGCCACGCTGCCCCCGCCGCGCGGCGGCCTGCCGACGGTCCTCGGCGCCGACGGCACCGCGATGTTCGTCGCCCATGACGTGCACCAGGCCGGCCTGCACCAGGCTCAGGCGCACCAGGCCGAGGTGGACCGGGCCGACCTGCACCGGGCCGAGGTGGACCGGCCCGCCGGAACCGATGGGAACCACCCCGCGGCCGGCGATCCGGACGACCACGGCCGGCCGTCCCACCGGCGCGGCGCGCTGCCGGTGACGGTGCTGGCCTCGGCCGCCGCCGTGGTCGCGGCCGGAACCTTCGGCAGCCATGTCTCGACCCTGGCCGCCGCCGACCGGCCGACCCCGGCCGGCGCGGCCAACGTGGCCGGCTCGCTGACCGGCACCCGCAACGTCACGCTGCGCACGCCCGGCCCGTTGATCGGCACCGGGTCGCTGCTGGCCACCAGCGGTTCAGCGAGCACCGCCCCGCAGTGGGAAACCCTGCCGCACGCGACGTCGGTGACCGTGGCCCCGGCGCACCGGCCGGTCTGGCAGCTCGACGGGGCCTCCACCGCCGGACGGCTGCAGGCCGGCCTTCCGTCGATGCTGACCGGGATGCCCACTGCTACCCCGTAACTACCGGATCGCGGCCGGCTGCCGAAGGGAACTGGCAGAGCCGGCGCCGGGCAACCGGCTGCCCCCGATCGGCAGCCGGGGTTGGTCCGGGCCACGTCGCTCGGGCAGACTCGGGTCAGGCAGGATGGCGGCCGGCGCGGTTCGGCCACCGGATCGGTGCGACAGGGACGGAGGGTCGGTGAGCGACGCTGGAAGCGACCCCGCCAACGACTCCGCCCCCGGCACCGCCGGCTCGTCACCCTTCGCCCGTCCGGACGGGGCCGAGGGGTCGTTCCAGCCGCTGCCGGTGAACGAGCGGGCGGCGCCGTCCGTGCGGCCGCAGGCCTCGGAGGCGGACCGGCAGGCCTTCGGCGCACCGCCGGGCTCGGAGGCGGTGTTCGCACCGGCGCCGGGCCACCGGCTGCCGCCCCGGCACACCCCCGTCCAGCAGCCGGTGCCGGCCGAGCTCGCCGAGCTCTACGCCGGAACCGGGGCATTCGCGCCGGCGCCCGGGGACCGGTTGACGGCCGCCCTGCCCGGCCCGGGCTCGCCCTGGTGGAAGGCGGACGCCGCGGTCGACCCGTGGCGCGACCCGCAGTCGCCGTACTGGATCGCCGGGCCACCGGTGTATGCCGACGACGAGGTCGTCGGCATGGCCGACACCCCGGACGAGGACGGGCCGGACGACGGCCCGTCCCCGCCGAAGGCCGGCCGGCGGGCCCGGTTCGGCCTCTCAGCGCTGGCCCTGGTCCTGGTGGCAGGGCTGATCGCCGGCCTGGTGGGCGGCGGGGTGGGTTACTGGCTGTCGCAGCGGGCCCATGCGGTGCTGACCGATCCGAACGTCAAGCTGGCCACCACCGGCACGCCCGCCAACCGGCCGCCCGGGTCGGTGGCCGACATCGCCAAGCGGGTCAGCCCGGCGGTGGTCTCGATCGACGTCCGGACCGCCGACGCGGCCGGCGCCGGTTCGGGCGTGATCATCGACGAGGCCGGCTACATCCTCACCAACAACCACGTGGTGGCCTTCGCCGAGTCCCCGACCATCCGGGTGGTGTTCGCCGACCGGTCCTCCAGCCCCGCCAAGGTGGTCGGCACCGATCCGCGCAACGACCTGGCCGTGATCAAGGTCGACAAGACCGGGCTCACGGTGGCCAGCCTGGGGGACTCCGACAAGCTCGCGGTCGGCGATCCGGTGGTGGCGATCGGCAACCCGCTGGGGTTGCGCGGCACCGTCACCGCCGGCATCGTCTCGGCGCTGAAGCGGCCGCTGCGGCTGCCGGGTGAGAACGGCGAGCCGGACGCGGTGATCGATGCCGTGCAGACCGACGCCTCGATCAACCCGGGCAACTCCGGCGGCGCGCTGGTGGATGCCGCCGGCGCGGTGGTCGGCATCAACACCGCGATCGCCTCGCTGGGCCAGGCCGGTGCCCAGAGCGGCAACATCGGGGTCGGCTTCGCCATCCCGGTCAACACCGCCCGGGCGGTCGCCGAGGAGCTGATCCACACCGGCAAGGTGCGCCATGCCGACCTGGGGGCCAGCAGCCGCAGCGTCACCGACGGCAGCCGGGACGGCGCCTACCTGGTGCAGATCGTGCCGAACGGGCCGGCCGCCAAGGCCGGGCTGAAGGAGGGCGACGTGGTCACCCTGTACGGCGACAGCCTGATCGACTCCGGCGACGCGCTCACCGTCGCGGTGGCCGAATCCAAGCCCGGGGACACCGTGGTGCTGCGCTACGTCCGCAACGGCGTCACCGGGCAGGCCAAGGTCACGCTCGGCAGCAGCTGAGTCCGGTTAGGCTGGGTGCGTGTTCAACATCGGTCCGCTGGAGTTCGTGGTGCTCGCCGCGGTCGCGCTGATCGTGTTCGGCCCCGACCGGTTGCCCGAGCTGGCCAAGGACGCCGCCCGGATGCTGCGGGCGCTGCGCGAGGTGGCCCAGGGCGCGCGCAGCCAGCTCAACTCCGAGCTCGGCCCGGAGTTCGCCGACTTCGACCTGTCCTCGCTGAACCCGCGCACCGCGATCAAGAACGCGCTGCTGGGCGACGACGACTTCGGCTCGCTGAACCCGACCGAGTCGATCCAGCGGGCGCTGCGCGGCGAGGACGACCCGGTGCGGCCGCCGCCGGTCGACCTGAGCAAGCCGGCGGCGACCCCGCCGCTGGCTCCCGGCGAGCGGCCCCCGATCGACCCCGAGGCGACCTGAGCCCCTCTCAGAAGTGGATCTTCATCGAGTTCGGCTGTCCGGGCGATCGAAACCGATGAAGATCTCCACCGGCCGGCCACCCGCGCCAGGTGCGGGTCAGCGGCTGGCCACCGACAGCCCGAGCGGGCGGCCCACCAGGCTGCGCTGCCGGGCGGCGAGGCTGTCGGCGATCGCGGCGAAGGCCCGGCCGGCGGCCGAGTCGGGCCGGTCCAGCACGATCGGGATGCCCTCGTCGCCGCCCTCGCGGATCGCCACGTCGATCGGCACCTGGCCGAGCAGTCCCACCTTGGTGCCGGTGGAGGCGGTCAGCGACTCGGCGACCGCCTGGCCGCCGCCGGCGCCGAACAGCTCCATCCGGCTGCCGTCCGGCAGGTCCAGCCAGCTCATGTTCTCCACCACGCCGACGATCTGCTGGTGCGTCTGCAGCGCGATCGAACCCGCGCGCTCGGCCACCTCGCGGGCGGCCAGTTGCGGCGTGGTGACCACCAGCAGCTCCGCCGAGGGCACCAGCTGGGCGAGGGAGATGGCGATGTCGCCGGTGCCCGGCGGCAGGTCCATCAGCAGCACGTCCAGCTCGCCCCAGTAGACGTCGGCGAGGAACTGTTGCAGGGCCCGGTGCAGCATCGGGCCGCGCCACACCACCGCGGTGTTTCCCGGGGTGAACATCCCGATCGAGATGACCTTCACCCCGTGCGCCTGCGGCGGCATGATCATCTTCTCGACCTGGGTGGGCTTGCCGGTCACGCCGAGCATCCGGGGCACCGAGAAGCCGTAGATGTCGGCGTCCAGTACCCCCACCCGCAGCCCGCGCTGGGCGAGGGCGACCGCCAGGTTCACCGTCACCGAGCTCTTGCCCACGCCGCCCTTGCCGGAGGCGACGGCATAGACCCGGGTGGGCGAGCCGGGCTGGGCGAACGGGATCTCGTTCACCGGGTTGTCGCCGCGCAGCTTCGTCCGCAGCTCGGTGCGCTGGGTGTCGGACATGACACCCAGCTCCACCGCGACCGAGGACACCCCCGGCACCGCCGACACCGCGGCCGTCACGTCGGTGGTCAGCTTCTCCCGCATCGGGCAGCCGGCGACGGTCAGCAGCACCCGGACGCTGGTCGCGCCGTCGGGGGCCACGCTGACCCGCTCCACCATGCCCAACTCGGTGATCGGCCGGTGGATCTCCGGATCCTGCACGCCGGCCAGGGCCGCCGAGATCGCTGCTTGGAGGGTGTTCGGGTCCCGCTCTACCTCTTGACTGGAAGACACAGGAAAGATCCTACGGCGGTGTCCGGCGTCACTACGATGTGTGCGGTGATGTCCGAATCCGAGCTGGCCTCCGGGGCCACTCCGGCGCCACCGGCCGCGGCAGGGTCGGGGCAGCCGGTCAGTCCCGACGACTGGCGGCTGGTCGTCTGGCGCAGCTTCCTGCGTACTCACAACCACCTGCTGCGCCAGCTGGAGCAGCAGCTGGTCGAGCACGGCAAGCTCGCGCTGGGCAACTACGACGTGCTGGTCCAGCTGGCCGAGGCGCCGGGCAACCGGTTGCGGATGTCGGAACTGGCCGAGGCGGTGCTGCTGTCGCGCAGCGGCCTGACCAGGCTGGTCGACCGGTTGCAGAAGGACGGGCTGGTGCAACGGCAGCCCGACCCCGAGGACGCCCGGGGGATGTACACCGTGCTGACCGCCAAGGGCCGCAACACCCTGCGCGACGCCTCGCGGGTGCACCTGGCCGGGGTCAGCAGCCTGGTGCTGGACCGGCTGTCCGAGACCCAGCTGCGCCAGCTGGAGGCCCTGATGATCCAGCTCGACCCGGCAGCGGCGACGCCACCGGCCGGCCAGCAGCCCGGCGACTGACCGGCTCCGTGCCCGGCGATACCGGCCGGCACCGGTGCCGGAATCGAGTGCCAGCGAACGCCGGTATTGGATCGGTGTCGAAGAACTGTCGATTGATTGCAGTCACCGGCGGATAGATTTCTCGCGGAGCGGACCGAGTGCTGGACGCCGTCCGGCCTCACACCTAGTGTGTCGGCTACCGAGCGAGCGGCAGCTGAGGGATCAGTCGCTGACGCATATCTGATCGGACAAACAATTGCCGTGGCCCGCGATCGCGCGGCGGCGCTCGCCGGGACGGAGAGGTAGTCACGACATGCAGGTTTCTGTTCTCGGCGGCGGGCTGGCCGGCGCACTGCTGGCCTGGCGGCTGGCCCGGCAACCGGGCATCGGCCGGGTGGTCCTGGCGCCCGGGCCGGCCCGCGACCGGGACGCGACCGCGGCCTCCGGCGGGGCAGTGCGCGGCTACGAGGTCGAGGCGCTGCAGCGGCGGCTGGCGATCGACAGCCTGGCCGAACTGCTGGCCGACGACCGGCTGCGCGACTGGGCCGGCTACACCGAGACCGGCTCGATCTACCGGCCGGAAGACACCGCGCCGCTCGCGGCCGGTGCTGCCGAGCTGAACGCCGTGCTGGGGGAGTCGGCCCGGCTGCTGACCGCCGCCGAGCTGCGCGA
>JAVEEO010000559.1 GCA_030840415.1 Pseudonocardiales bacterium
TGTCGGCCTGGCCGAGCGGCGGCTGTTCGCCGAGGGGCTCACCGGCGACAGCGCCGTCATGGCGCAGACCGCCCGGCGGTGGACCCGCCTGGAGTTACCCCCGTTCCGCGTCGGGGACGAGGCCGGGCGTCGGCACTGGCGCAGCCTGCTCAAGGCCACCGAGCGGCAGCTGGTGCTGGCCAAGGCCCATCCCGGGATGCTCACCGACCTCGGCGGGTACCTGTTCGCCCGGACCACCGGGCACATCGGCTCGTTCATCACCCTGGTCACCCGCGGCTGCTACAAGGCCATCCGCACTGGCGCCGAGGCGCTCACCGAACAGCTGCTGAACTCGATCCGCATCGACGAAGCGTCCGAGACGGCCTGTTGCCCGGCGCTGAAGATGCCGATGCGAGGGGCGTTGTGGATGCCGATGTTGGCGGTAGTGAAAGGCCCCGCTGGGTTGTCCCGGCGGGGCCTTTCGTGGGCATGGTGCCGTGGTTGGTCGGCATGGTGCTGGTTAGTCGAGTACCTCGGTGACGGCGGCTCGGGCGGCTACCTCGTCGACGAGTGACTTGTTGGTGGCGAAGGTCGCGACCAGTGCTTGCAGGGCGAGGTTGTTGATGGCTCGTGGGTAGCCGCGGGCGGTGCTGTGGATCAGGTTGACGGCGTCGTCGGTGAACAGGGCGTCGGAGCGGCCGGCTTCTCTGAACTAAAAATGATCATGTCTTGCAGGGTGAGGGCGTCCCGATGTGTGCAGCACTGCATGGATCAGGAGCTGGGTGTTGCGGTTGTCGATTCCGGTGAGAGCTTCCCGTAGATCAACGGGGATCCCGTTGGCCAGGCTTGCGGTGAGCCGCAACATTCTGCGTTCGCCCCCGGAGCAGGGCAGTTCGCCATTGTCGAGCGAGGCGATCGCGGCGGGCCAGTCGATGCTGGCCGTCCGTCTCCCGTCGTTCAGACTGCTGCTGGTAGTGAGGAAATCGCGGGTGAAGTCGGTCTGGTGCAGCCAGGGCCCTGCGATGATCAGTTCGGCGGCGGCTTCGAGGTGGTAGATGTCCCGGGCGTGATGGCGCAGCGCGGTCGCCAGGCTGGAAAACGGGGTCATTTCGGGTCCTTGGGGAATGTGGCTGTGCGTCCGGCGATGTCGCGGAAGGCGGGGATGCCGAGGTGAACGGCGGTGTCACGGCGGGAGAGGAGTCCGTCGACCTGGGCGAGTTTGGCGTTGGCCGCGGCGAGGCTGACCTTGAGCCCTTCGGCTTCGCCGGTCCAGCCTTCCCGCTGGGCTTCGCCGATGCGGGCGGTCAGGTTGTCACGGATGTCCAGTAGCCGTGCCCGCTGGTCCGGGTCGACTCGAAGGAGGGGGCATCTGACGCAGCTGTGCTCGTGAATACAGCTGGTCCCGTAGGCTCGTCCGCAGTCACCGAGGGCGACCCGGCGGTGTTCGAAGTGGCCGAGGAACTCCTCCCATTCCTCATCGGTCGGGCTGCGGTATTCCTCGCTGGGACGCAGTTCCCGGCGGCGGGCGATGAATGCCCGGTGGCCGTTGATCGCTTCCTCAGGATAGACGGCCTTGTATCCCATGGTGGTGTTGATGTCCTTGTGGCCCAGGATCAGCTGGGCGATGTGAGGGGGCATCCCGTTCATGATCGCGTCCGTGGTGAAGAGCCTTCGGAAATCGTGCGGGACGAACCTGAGCGGACGTCCGGACGCGTCGGTGAGCTTCGTGCCGGCGAGCGCGGTGTTGAGCAGCCGTCGGATGCCAGCCGAGCCGATTGGCCGGTTCTCCATGCCGACGCGGTGCTGGAACAGCAGCGGGCTGGGTGGGTTCCAGACGCGTTCGTTGGTGTCGTAGGCGATTACGAGAGGGACCGCTCCGTCGTGGTCGCGGACCCGTTGCAGGATTGTGGCCAGGACGTCGGCGAGTTCGGGGCTGATGACCAGCAGTCGTTCTTCGTCGGTTTTGGATGGGGCGATGTGCAGGAGCGGGATGGTCTCACCGGTGGTTGGCAGCCGGTATCGGACGAGGCTGTGGTGGGAGAGTTCGGTCAGTTCTTCGACGCGAATGCCCGTGCTGCGTAGGACTTCCACCGAAGCCCATGCCCAGAATGCGTTGTCCTCTTCTCGGGCGACGTCACGGCGGGTGCCGGTCCGCGGGTCCTCGGCCCAGATTCTGCGGCTGACTTTCGTCAGTACCACGCGGCGTAACGCTTGTCCGACTGCGGTGAACTCCTGGCCGGGCGAGACTGTCTGGGCGGCCTGGAGGATATCGGCAGCGGTTTTGCGGGCGTGGTCGGCGGCGGCGGTCAGGGTGGGTATGACTGGGAGACGTTCGCGGGTCCGTTGGTCCATACGGGACTTGCGGTGGCCGCGTTCCTTGCGGGACTGCATGTCCTCGGCCCGGATCGGGCAGCGGACCGCCCACATCGCCCATCTGGCGGGGTCCTCGACGGCCCATTGGGCGATGTCGAGATAGAAGGCTCGTACTGCGATCAGGCAGCTCGCGACATCCGAGCGCGGCGATCTGGTCTCACCGATTCCGCTCTGGCCGTCCGTGATGCGGGCGGCCTTGGTTTGTATGCGCTGCTTCCATGCGGTGGCGATGTCCGGGGCGAGGTTCAGCGAGGCGATGCCGGGATGGTGGTTCTCCAGGTCTTTCCAGAACAGGCGGCCCAGATGGCTGGCCAGGCTCGTCAGGGAGTTGAAGTCGAGTCCAGGTTGGCGTTCGCGCAGGTAGTCCACCAGCAGGTCCCGGACGGGCCGGCAGGCCAGGTCGTACCGATCGATGAGCTGCTCGGGTGTGAGTTGTCCGTGATACATGGGGCTGAACAGTCGGACGGTGGGTGGGGCGTCGGCGGGGAAGACGCCCATGGCGTGCAGGAGTTGATAGAAGTACGGGCCCTTCCCGCCCCTGCCGAACTGGTCGCACTCGATCGCGCTGACCTGCATCAGTTCCAGGCTGTCTCCGACGGTGATGTCGCGGACGGTTCCGCCTTTGGCGGCCATGATGAACGCGATCCGGGTGAAGGCGCCGGCGGCGGTGATATTACCGATCATGCTGGTCTGGCCGATGGCCTGCAATGCGGTGAAACCGTCCCGGTCGCGGACCCGGGCCATCTCGGCGGCCATGTTCTGGGGCGAGGTTGTGGTCAGCAGCCAGCCGATACTCGGACGGATGACGTCACCGCAGACCAACTGAAGGAGACCAGCTCCCAACGTCATGTGGGCCGTGGTGTTGTCACTCATGATCCGGCCGGTGTTCTTCAGCCACGCCACCGGCACCTGTCTCCAGTGGGGGTCCGCCCCGCCGCCGGCGTCGACGCCGCTGGACATCCAGCGGTCCTGCCACGTCCGTCCCGGCTGGGCCTCAAGCCATTCCAAGATCCTGACCAGGCCGAACCGGCGTTGATGCTGACCGGTCGCACTGTCGAGTGGGAACGGCGGCGCGAGCAGCCGGGCCAGTACCGCTGTCCTGTCGTGGCAGGTGTTCTCCCAGCTCACCGGAGCGGGGCGGGCAGGGAACTTCTCCCACAGCGCTGACGCTTCCGCGGTGAGTCTGCCAGCCCGGCCGGTCTGTCGCAGGGCGGCGACCGTGGCCGTCACTTCGCCTCCCTGCCGAAAAGGATGTCCAAGGTGTCCGCCCGATAGCCGGGTGCCGGCTGCTGAGGCGGCGCCTTCGGTTCGGCCCGGCGTCGGTGGTGGGCGAGCACGCTCTCGACGACGTCCTCGGCTGTGGGCGTGACGTAGATCTGGGTAGTCGACAGGTGCGCGTGCCCCAAGACCCACTGCACGTCGGTGATCGGCATCTGGGGGTCACGGGCGAGCCGGTAGGCCGCCGAGTGCCGGAGATCGTGAAGAGACCAGTTCGCGGAGACCGCGGTGTTGGCCCGCACAAACATTGCCCGGGCAGCGTGGTAGCCGAGCTGCCGGAACGGGCGCCGCAGTGTCCACCACACCGGATCGTCGGGGCTTCTGGGCACCATGTTGTGCATCTGTTCCTGGTAGAGCCGCAGCCACACGAACGCGTCGGGTGAGGCGGGCAGCTGCTGCAACGCTCGTGATCCCTTGCGGATCACGGTGATCAGCTGCTGCCCCGGATCGACGCCGGAACACAGGACACCCAACAGTTCCGACGCACGCGCCCCAGTAGAGATCCAGAACGCCACCAACGCCCGGTCTCGATGCGAGGGCAGCCGGGCGAACAGCTCATTAAACCTCTCATCTGGAATGTGGCGTGGAATCCGGCGCGGTAACCGAGGACGGAAGAGCCCAGTCCGCTCGTTGCCGAACGCAACCATGGGGTTGTGGTGAGCATGCGGCCTAACCGCCCGGGTCAGGGGGAACGGGTTGACAATCGGTCCGGTCCCGGCCTCCAGGTGGTACTCATGGAAACCGCGCAGCACTGTCTCGCAGTGCAGCGCCGTCGCGGGCGCATAGGTCCGAGCCGGCGCCGGTTTTCCCGTCACCGGGTTCGGTGTCCCGGGTGCAGGCCGGCCCACCGCCGCGGTCCGCGGTTCGGATGGCCCTCGCGGTCGGACCGGCTTGGCGGTGATCTGGATCCAGCGACAGAAATCGCGGGCCTCGACCCGAGTCGCCCGATCCCACCCGATCTCCACTGCCCACAGAAACCGGAACCAGCGAAGCAGATCCATCCCATACGAACGCCGCGTGGTCGCTGGGCGTCCCACCGCCTGCATGTCCTTCAGATACTCCGCGACCGGACGGACAACCACGCCCGCACCGTCGAGGAGCTGGTACGGCTCCCACAGGTCACCGGTCTCCCGGAGCGCACCAACCCGAGGAACCACCAGCGCGGCCAGATCCCGGGGTATGTCTTCGTCTCCCACCATGGCCAGGGAACGTAGCCCGACCGATCATGGACTGTCCATTGATCTGGGAACCTCGTACCCGTAGTTCAGTCAACGGGGCGAGGCCGAGGTGGTGCTTGAGGTAGCTGGTGGTCTCCTCGGCGGTCATGGCGGGCATTGCGTAGCGCAGGGCGATGCGTTGGTCGAGAGCGGCGAGAACCCCAAGTTTGATTTTTCGGCGGAGGGTGGGTTGCCCGACGAGCAGGCAGGCGAACGGGCTGCGGCTGTCCATGTCGTGGTTGGTCAGCATGCGCAGGGATTCGAGCTGGTCGTGGTCGAGGAGGTGGGCCTCGTCGATGACGAGGATGGGGGTGCGGCCGCGTTCGGCGTGTTCGGTGGCGAGGGCGTCGGTGGCCTGGGGCACGAGGGTGGCGTGGTGGAAGCGGGGCACGCCGCCGAGGGCGGTGACGATGTGGTGGTGGATGCCGCGCACGCCGATGGCGGGGTTGCCAAGGTAGATGGTCGTGTGGCGGCTGATGTCGAGTGTGGACAGTGCGGCGCGCAGGGCCACGGTTTTGCCCGCGCCGACCTCGCCGGTGATGACGCCGAGGGCGCGTTGGTCGATGCACCAGGTGATGCGGGCGACGGCTTCTGCGTGGCTGTTGTGACGGTGCAGCATGCCCGGTGCCAGGTCACGGCCGAACGGCACCCGGGTCAGCCCGTAGAAGGATTGCAGACGTTCGATGGTCACTTCAGTGCTCCTGGTAGATGGTGGCGTGTAGGGCGTTGGAGAAGCGCAGGAGGTCGTTGTTGGCGGCCAGCGGCGGGAAGCCGTGGCGGACAAGGACTTCGGAGATGTCGCCGACCAGGCCGATGGTGAACCTGTGGTCGTCGT
>JAVEEO010000560.1 GCA_030840415.1 Pseudonocardiales bacterium
CCTCGGCGCGGCCCAGGCGCTCGCCCTCCCCTGCCAGGCGGATCACCGCTGGAGCTGGGCGGTCGCAATGCCGGCGATGTGGGCGCTCGGCTGGACTGCCACCACGCTGGGCGGCATTTCCGTCGAGGAGCAGTTCACCATCTTCGGCCTGTACGGCGCCCTAATCTTCACGGCGGTCTCCGGGACACTCCTGCATCGGCTGCTGCCCTACGACAACACTCCCAAGGCACCCGTGGCTCCGGCCGTCATCCCGGCCGCGGCCCGCTGAACGCACGGCGCCCCGGGACTGGGGAAGTCCCGGGGCGCCGGTGCCTTGTTACCTCAGCGGCGAATCAGCCGCGGGGATGAAGGTAGGCGTCCTTGCCCGCCGTCCCGTACGCGGTGACCGAGGCCGAGTCACCCAGGGCGCCCCAGCTGCCGCTGTTGAAGTAGCCGATCGAGACCAGGCCGGGGTAGCTGCGGGCCTGGCTCGGGATGGCCTGCAACCAGGCCGGCCGGCGGGAGTCGGCGATGCAGCCGTACTCGCCGAGGCCCATGGGCAGTTTCTTGGCGGTGATGTCGACCGGGTCCAGCAGCCCGTTCCGGATGGCGTTGTAGAACGGGGCGACGATCTGGCCGAAGCTGCGCCAGTTGGTCGCGCTGTGGTTGTACGGATCCCACATGATGATGTTGACGTACCCGGCGCCGGGCCACAGTTGCTGCAGCGACCAGGCCTTGCTGGGATCGGAGGCGGTCCAGCCGGACATCGTCCAGGACCACAGCACGTTGGTGACGCCCTTGGCCCGGAACCGGTCGACGACGTGGCGGTAGGCCGCCGCGTACTCGGCGCGAGTGCCGGCGGCGGCCCGGATCTTGGCGGTGCCGCCGATGTCGGGTCGGTCGTCGGTCTCCGGGTCGAGGTCGACGATGAACTTGGCCGAGGTGGCTGCCTTGGCCTTCGCCGCCACCGCGTCGAGGTAACGGTCCAGCGAGCCGCTGCTGACCTGCTTGTAGGTCCAGGTCTTCTGGGCGCTACCACTGCGGTCGGTCGAGGACGCTCCCGGCGCCGGCTGCAGGGCCGAGTCGTAGCCGCCGTCGTAGGAGACCAACTCCCAGCCGATGTGGATGGTCCGGCCCGCGGCGGCCTGGGTGAGCATCGCCGAGGTCGGCCACATGTTGTTGGTGGCGTCGAAGTCCTTGAAGTAGTGGATCAGGTCGAACTTGCGCCCGATCTTGCTCTCCATGGTGGCGGAATCGGCACTGCCCGAGCCGTAGTAGCCGAACAGCGCGCCGGTGCCCTGGGCCGGCAGCACCCCGGACGGCGAACTGGTGGTGGGCGGCGGGGCGGGAGCCGGTGCCGGAGTGCTGGACACCAGCGGGGCGACGCTGATGTCGTCGACGAGGAAGGACTTGCTCGCCCCCAGGTCCCAGGCCAGCGCGTTCACGTCGATGCTGGCCCCGCTGGTGGTGGCGGCCAGATCCACCGTGATCTGGTGCCAGGCCGTGTCGGTGGCCCAGTAGTAGGTCTGCTTGCTGGCCTGCAGCGTGTTGCTGGAGTTGAACTGGAGCAGCCGCAGCCCCAGCGAGGTGTTGGCCTGGCTGGCGCGCAGCCAGGCGGTTGCCCGGTAGGTCAGGCCGGAGGTGGTGCTGGCGACGCTGTTAGGTGAGTCGTTCAGCACCGTCGTGGCGGTGCCGGTCGAGGTGTTGGACACCTTGGCCGCGTAGCTGCCGGTATGGCCGCCGGTGACCCGTGCCAGCGCTGCCGGAGCCGTTCCGTCGTCCTTCGGGGTGGCGACCCAGCCGCTGGTGGAGGTCTCGAAGGTTCCGTTGGTGACTTCCTCGCCGGCCGAGGCGGAACTGGCCAGGACGACGTTGCTGGCGATCACGGCGGTGGCGAGGACGGCGGTGGCGGAGCTGAGCACGGCCACGCCGCGGCGCCAACTCGTTAGGGGGGATGGGGGTTTGACGGCATGCCGGATGGTTACACGATCCGCCCGGTGCGCTGCTGCTTTTTGAGCATGACGGAGCAAGGGAAGTCCTCTCCTCACGCCTACGGGGTGAGCTGTCGGGTTCGGGCGGGAGGTGCCCGGCCGCGCAAGGCGGCTTCACCCCTAGGTCGCGCTAACGACCGTCACGTTGGTTCCCCCGCTCCTGCCGAGCGATTTCCGGAAGCGTGGTCACGGGCGGGGCAGGACTCGGCGAGCCGCCCGGACAGCGCCTGGTCGGGGGCGCCGGGACATGAACCTAGAGGTTGCTCCGCGGCGACGGCAAGCGCCACACCGGCTGCTAGGTCCCTATAGCGCCGATATCGGCTCCGAGTTAACTTTTACCTGACTCACATCGCCGCAAAGCTCCCAAGCCGCGAAAGTGTCAGGTGCCGCAGTAGGTCACATAGGAGCCGAAGTCCGCCGGAGCGGGCGCCGCATAGCGTTCCCATCCCGGCCGCTCGTCGTAGGGCGCGGTCACCGCGTCGAGCAACCCGTCCAGCGGAGCGAACTCGCCTTCGACCGCGGCTTCCAGCGCCTCCTCGACCAGGTGGTTGCGCGGGACGTAGGCGGGGTTCACCCGGGCCATGGCATCCGGGTCCGGCGCCAGCAGCCGCCACCGCGCCAGCCAGCCGTCGATCGCGGCGAGATCGAGGACCAGTTCCCGCACCGGCTCGGCCTCGCCCCGGGCCGCCAGGCCCAACCGCCGGAAGAACAAGGTGTAGTCGACGGAATTGGCCTCCAGCAGCTCGAGCAGGCCCTCGACCAGGCCGGTCGCATCGGCGTCGGCGGGCAGGCCCAGCTTGGCGCGCATGCCGGCCGACGAGGCGGCGGCGTACCGCTCGCTGAAGCGTCCGAGTGCCGCGACCGCGAGGTCGATCGCCTGCTCCTGGTCCTCGGCCAGCAGCGGCAGCAGCGCCTCGGCCAGCCGGGCCAGGTTCCACTCCGCGACCAGCGGTTGGTTGCCGTAGGCGTAGCGGCCGCCCACGTCGATGGAGCTGAACACGGTGGTCCGGTCGAAGGCGTCGAGGAAGGCGCACGGGCCGTAGTCGATGGTCTCGCCGGAGATCGTCATGTTGTCGGTGTTCATGAC
>JAVEEO010000561.1 GCA_030840415.1 Pseudonocardiales bacterium
CGGGTCGGCCTGTGGATCCCGCCGGTTAGCCGCTGAACCCGTCCTTGGCGCTCAGGTCGAGATCGGGCTTGTCGAGTTCCTCGACGTTGACGTCCTTGAAGGTGAGCACCCGCACGTTCTTGACGAACCTGGCCGGCCGGTACATGTCCCACACCCAGGCGTCGCGCATCGTCACCTCGAAGTACACCTCGCCGTCGGCGTTGCGCGGCACGAGCTGGACGTCGTTGGTGAGGTAGAACCGGCGCTCGGTCTCGACCACGTAGCTGAACTGGCCGACGATGTCCTTGTACTCGCGATAGAGCTGCAGCTCCATCTCGGTCTCGTACTTCTCGAGGTCTTCGGCGCTCATCGGGCGATCCCTGCGGACATCATCGGTCCATTCTCCCCCATCGGGGAACCAACGGTCAGCCCACCCGGCAAGTCCCCCCGCACCGGCGGGCACCCCTCGGGCAGCTCCAGCAGCTCGGGCAGCTGGTCGGCCTCGACCAGCCGGTTCAGCCGGGACCGCTCGATCAGTCCGGTCCAGCTCGAAGGCAGGTCGAACCAGCCGTCGCGGCCCGGCAGGTTCCACGAGCAACGGTGGATCGCGCAAGGCCCGTGCTCCAGCAGCGCGGCATGGTGCTGGGGCGAGGAGTAGGCCTTGTTCTCCTCGAAGCCGTAGTGCGGGTACTGCTCGGCGAGGCCGATCAGGATCCGGTCCCGCTCGGTCTTGGCCAGCACCGACGCGGCCGCGATCGAGGAGCACTTCATGTCCCCCTTGATCAGGGTCCGGACCGGCACCCGGCAGCGCCACCGATCCGGCTCCTCGAAGCCCCAGTCGAACAGCCCGTCCCGGACACTGAGGTAGTCGTGGTTGCCGTCCAGCAGCACCCACTCCGGCTCGGCGCTCAGCTGGCTGACGGCCCGCTCGGCGGCCAGCCGGAGCGCGGCGATGATGCCGATCCGGTCGATCTCGACCGCCGTGGCGTGGCCCACCGCGCTGTCCAGCGCCCACCGCCGGATCCGCGGCACCAGCCGTTCACGGGCCTGCGGGGTGAGCAGCTTGGAGTCGGCCACTCCCAGCGGAGCCGGCTTGGTGTCGGACGACAGCAGCACCACGCCGACCGAGACCGGCCCGGCCAGCGCGCCCCGGCCGACCTCGTCGATCGCTGCCAGCAGGCCGGCACCGGACCGCCAGGCCTCCCGCTCGTACCGCAGTGTCGGGCGGCGCGCGGCGGCAGGCTTGACCGCAGCCGCCGGCTTGCGCACTGCCGCCGGCTTGCGCACAGACGCTGCCACCTATTCCACCGCCAGAGCTCGTTCGATCAGCTCGACCATAGTTGCTGGTTCCCGCTCCACGTCGGAGGCGGCCAGCTCGGCCAGCGACCACCAGCGATGGCCGAGCACCACCAACTGCTCGACCTCGGTATGCCCGGCCGGGCACACCGGCAGGCCGCTGGGCACCCGCACCAGGAAGTAGTAGTTGGTCTGGTCGATCTCGCAGCTGGCCAGGGTGAAACCCACCCGTTCGGAATACATCGGTTCGGCTGCCTCGTCCAGCTCCAACCGCAGCCCGGTCTCCTCGTACACCTCGCGGACCGCCGCCTGCACCAGGCTCTCGCCGGGCTCCACCCCGCCACCGGGGGTGATCCAGTGCGAGCGGTTCGAGCCGATGTCGCGGCGCTCGTGCATCAGCAGCACCCGCCGGTCGGCGTCGACGACGAACATCCGGCCGGCCAGGCGGATCATCGGGCTGCCGGCCGACCCGGTCAGCGGAGAGGGCGCTGTCACCGCCGGCGACGCCTGCGCCGCCAGCCGCCGAGGCCACCGGCGAACAGCAGGGCCACCGCCGC
Source organism: Pseudonocardiales bacterium (assembly GCA_030840415.1). Taxonomy (GTDB): domain Bacteria; phylum Actinomycetota; class Actinomycetes; order Mycobacteriales; family Jatrophihabitantaceae; genus Jatrophihabitans_A. Next base: position 1,833 of record JAVEEO010000561.1, read on the forward strand.
GGGCTCGGCCGGCAGCGCGCCCGGGCCGGGGGCGGCGAGCGAGCCGAACGTGCTGGGGGTGCCCAGGGTGCGCCACCGTGACGGCGGCCAGGCGATCACGACCGCCTTGCCGATCACGTCGTCGTTGCCCACCGTGCTGCTCATCGGATCGCAGCTCTTGCCGCCCACGCCGTCGCCGCAGTGGTAGCGCGAGTCGGCGGAGTCGTTGCGGTGATCGCCCATCACCCACAGCCGCCCGGCGGGCACCGTGACCGGGCCGAAGCTGCGGGTGTCGTCCGGGCTGCGCTGGCCGGGGTTGTTCGTCGCGCTCCAGGAGCTGTTCTCGTAGATGTAGGGCTCGTTCAGGCTGCGCCACGGACCGGCGGCACCGTGGTCGGAGATCTGGACGTTGCCGTTCTCGTCGCAACAGCGCACCGTCTGCCCGCCCACGGCGATGACCCGCTTGACCAGGTCCTTCTCACTCGGTGGCACCACGCCCACCAGCTGGCCGAACTGCTGGACGGCCCGCGCCACCGGATTGGTCGACAGTTGCACGCCCGCGAGCTCGTCCCAGTCGTGCGGGGCCCGGAACACCACCACGTCGCCGGGATGCGGGTCGCGGACGTGATACACCGGCTTGAACACCAGGATCCGGTCGCCGCTGCAGCCGGGGCAGCCGTGCAGGGTCTGCTCCATCGACTGGGACGGGATGTAGAACGGCTGCACCACGAAGGTCTTGAGCACGATCGCGATCGCGATGGCGACGGCGATCAGCAGCGGCAGTTCCAGCTTCGCCCACCGGCTGCGGCGGCGGTCAACCGGCTTGCCGGCTGCAGGGACTGGCGGCTTGGCGTCTGCGGAAACCGGCGGCTTGCTATCAACGGGCACCGTACTGCCGGTGGCAGGCACCGTGTTGCCGGTGGCAGGCACCGCCGCCGGTTCGGCGTCCGTGACGGGCACGCCGCGCCGGGGTTCGGCGGCGGGATCGGAGCTCTCGTCGGCGCCGTGGCCCATATCCGAGTTCGACACCTCGCGAGTCAGGACAGCAGTCCGGACTAGCGGGCGATCGTGTCCCGCTTCTCCTTGATCTTGGCGGCCTTGCCGCGCAGATCGCGCAGGTAGTAGAGCTTGGCGCGCCGGACGTCACCGCGGGTCACGACCTCGATCTTCTCGATGATCGGGGTGTGCACCGGGAAGGTGCGCTCGACGCCGACGCCGAAGCTGACCTTGCGGACCGTGAAGGTCTCCTGCAGGCCACCGCCCTGCCGGCGGATGGTCACGCCCTGGAAGACCTGCACCCGGGAGCGGTTGCCCTCGACCACTCGCACGTGCACCTTCAGGGTGTCACCGGCCCGGAAGTCCGGGATGTCGCTGCGCAGCGATTCGGCATCCAGCGTCTGCAAGGTGTTCATGGTGGCTCTGCTTCCTTCGGGTCTGACCCGGCACGCGGTGCAACACAGGCCGGGTCGATCGAGAGTGGAACGGGATGGATCCAGGTGGTGCGTGCGGGCAGCAAGCCGTGAGCAGCCGCCAGGCAACCCCTCGATGGTGCCATATCGAGCCTGCGATTGAGAAACCGGGGGCAGCCGCGCGCCGCCGGGTCAGTCCCCGAGCAGGTCCGGGCGCCTGTCCCGGGTTCGTTCCCTCGAGCGTTCCCGGCGCCACCGCTCGATGTTGGCGTGGTGCCCGGACATCAGCACCTCCGGCACCGCCAGGCCCCGCCAGAGCGCCGGCTTGGTGTAGGCCGGCGCCTCCAGCAGGCCGTCGACGGCGGAGCTGAACGAGTCCTGCGAGGCCGACAGCGCGTTGCCCAGCACCCCCGGGATCAGCCTGGCCACCGCCTCCAGGATCACCAGCACGGCCACCTCGCCGCCGCACAGCACGTAGTCGCCCAGGCTGATCTCGTCCACGGCCATCCGCTGGCCGGCGTAGTCGAGCACCCGGGCGTCGATGCCCTCGTAGCGCCCGCAGGCGAACAGCAGCCACGGCTGGGCGGCCAGTTCCTCGGCCACCGCCTGGCTGAACGGGCGGCCGGCGGGGCTGGGCACCACCAGCCGGGGATGGCTCGGCCCGTCGGCCGGTGCGATGGCGTCCAGCGCGCGACCCCACGGCTCGGGCAGCATCACCATGCCCGGACCGCCGCCGTACGGGGTGTCGTCGACCGTGCGGTGCGGATCGCTGGTCCAGCCGCGCAGGTCGTGGACGTCCACCCGGACCTGGCCCCGCTCGATGGCCTTGCCGAGCAGCGATTCCCGCAGCGGCGCCAGGTACTCGGGAAAGATCGTCACCACGTCGACGGACAGGTCCGGCCGCGCAGGGCCCGCCTCGGCAGTCACAGCTCCAGCAGCCCGTCCGGCGGGTCGATCTCGGCGATCCCGGCGGCCAGGTCCACGGTGGGGACGAACTCGGTCCGGAACGGTACCAGCACCTCGCGGCCGTCCTCGGCGGTGAGCGCGACAGCCAGCAGGCTGCCGGCCGGCGAGTGCAGCACGTCGGTGACCGGCCCCAGCGACCGGCCGTCGACGGTGCGCACCGCCAGCCCGATGAGATCGGTGTCGTAGAACTCGTCCGGATCCTCGATCGGCGGCCGGGCGGCGGCCGGCACCAGCAGCAGCGTGCCGCGCAGTGCCTCGATGGCGTTTCGATCGTCCAGGCCGGCGAAGTGCACCACCAGCTTGCCGGAGTGCTGGCGGGTCGACTCCACCGTCAGCGGACCTCGCTCGGCCGGATCGGTGCTCAACCGGGCGCCGGCGGCGAAGCGCTCGTCCGGCGCGTCGGTCCACGGCTCGACGAAGGCGTCCCCGCGGATGCCGTGCGCCTTGCCGATCCGGCCGACGGCGACCAGCGGCCCGTCAGGACCGCCGTCGCCACCGGTCGGACTGGTAGTCACCGGCTCTGCCCGGGCGGTCAGCGGCCCTCGTCCGTGTCGACCACATCGACCCGGATGCCCTTGCCGCCCACCCCGTTGACGACCTGGCGCAACGCCTTCGCGGTGCGGCC
>JAVEEO010000185.1 GCA_030840415.1 Pseudonocardiales bacterium
CGTACCGCCACAACATGGGCCTGCCGTACGTGTATCCGGACAACGACCTCTCCTACTCCGAGAACTTCCTCTCGATGCTGTTCAAGAAGACCGAGGTCAAGTTCGAGCCCGACCCGCGTCTGGCGAAGGCCCTGGACGTTCTGTTCATCCTGCACGCCGACCACGAGCAGAACTGCTCGACCTCGACCGTGCGGCTGGTCGGCTCGTCGCAGGCGAACCTGTTCGCCTCGGTCTCGGCCGGCATCAACGCGCTGTTCGGTCCGCTGCACGGCGGCGCCAACAGCGCGGTGCTGGACATGCTGCAGGAGATCCGCGCCGACGGCGGCGACGTCAAGCGCTTCGTCGAGCGGGTGAAGAACAAGGAAGCCGGCGTGTAGCTGATGGGCTTCGGGCACCGGGTCTACAAGAACTACGACCCGCGGGCCACCATCATCAAGAAGACCGCCGACGAGGTGCTGTCGGCCCTCGGCAAGCGCGACGACCTGCTCGACATCGCGATGGAGCTCGAAGGCCACGCGCTGGCCGACGACTACTTCGTCAGCCGCAAGCTCTATCCGAACGTCGACTTCTACACCGGCCTGCTGTACCGGGCGATGGGCTTTCCGACCAAGATGTTCACAGTGCTGTTCGCGATCGGCCGGCTGCCCGGCTGGATCGCCCAGTGGCACGAGATGATCAACGACCCGGACACCAAGATCGGCCGGCCCCGCCAGCTCTACACCGGGCCGGCCAGCCGTCCGTACCCGAGCGCCTGAGCGCTGGTCTGGATTCCCTGGTCACGGCGCGGCCGCGGGCGTTTCACCCCCACAACACCGAGCAGACCGTCGGTGTTTGGTCAATTCCGGGCCGGGGCAAGTCGGCGATGCATCTCGGTGCGACGGTTCCGGGAGGTGGTCATCTATCCCATGCGGTGCCGAAAGGCCGTGGTCACCGCAGCCGTTCGGTTGTCCACGTGAAGCCGCTGGTAGATGTTTTCCAGATGTTGCCGAACGGTGCCGTCAGCAATGGTGAGGCGGTGAGCTATCTGCAGATTGGTATGCCCTGCGGCGACCAGTTCAAGCAGTTGCAGCTGCCGCGGGGTCAACTGCGACGCGGCGCTGTCGCGTCGTAGCACTTCCTCGTGCAAGAGGACGAGATGCGGGCGGAGCAGTTGAAGCAGTGCGACGTCACGTTCGGAAAAGTCCGACCCGGACGTCCGCCACAGCATGAGGCGGTAGTCGAGCGTGCCGCGAGGAGGCAACGGGATCGTCAGGAGATGACGCATGCCGACCATTCGGTGGAAGGCGGCGGCCGGGCTCGCCGCGAATTCCGCCGCTGACTGCATGTCCCGGGTCCGGCGGACGGTGACGTAGTCGCCGGTCAAGGGTGGATTCCACGGGACGGACGGCCACATCTCACCCCAGTAAAAATCGTCCATCCCATCGTCGGGGTCGTCCGCGTAGGTGTCGTCGAGTTCCTGAGCGCAGATGTCCACGCGGCGGGCGGGCTCCTGAACCGCGTAGGTCACGGCGTCGCACGGCACCAGGTCAGCGAGGGCCTGCAGGGCCGAATACGGAAGCGGATCACGTCGGCCTTGCAGATGGGCCGGGTCGGCTACCTCGGCCAGCCTTTTCAGATCGCGGGTGGTGATGGTCAGTCGGGTCGTCATGAGGCTCGCCTCCGTACTGATATCTCCAGCGTAGAGGCCAGCGGCGACATCTGAGCACTGTCAATACGCAGTTCGTCATATCGATCGTAGGCACGACCGCGGAGCACGCTGGCCGCGCAGGCGTGCGCACCCCAAGCATCGCGCCCAGCAGGGAAGGCACCGTCATGACCACACTTCGCCGCACTCTCACCGTTCTGGCCGGCAGCGTCACCTGCCTGTGCACGGCCACGATGCCGGCCTCCGCCGCGTTCGTGCAGGTGCCGCCAGCGGAGCCGACCTACCTCCCTCCGTCTGCTCAGGCACCGACGGGCGGTTCCCCGTGGTGGGTATTCGTCCTCGTCGCTGTCGGCGCTGCCGCGCTGACCCTCGTCGCCATGGCCAGCACGAGACTGCGGCACCCCGGCTCCCGGCCGGCACTCCTCCTGACCCGAGGGGGCACCGGGCTTCGCGAGTCCGCCCTCGGTGGGTCAGTTTCAGATCGACCGCGCTCGCCGACCTCACGAGAGCGTGGTGCCCTCGGCGCCCGTGGCGGCCCGCACCCGCAACGTGACGTGCAGTTTGCGCAGGATGTGGGGGACGTGGACGCTGGCGGTCCTGGTGCTGATGAACAGGCTGGCACCGATCTGGTGTGGTTGGTCTTGCCAGCTGCGAGCAGCCATAGCACCGCGAGTTCCCGGCGGTCAGTCCGAACGGGTGGCTGAACTTGCCGGTGGGTGCTCGGCAGGCCGCCGGCGGCGAGCAGTGCAGTAGAGCTCCCGAAGAGCGGTCGGTCGGCCGGTGTTGATGGTGGCCTGCGTCGCGCAGACGCGCTCACCGAGCTCGGTGAGCGCGTAATAACGGGTGCGCTCGTCGTCCAGAGCGTCAAGCCCTGGATGCGTTTGGTCGGAGGCGTCCGGTAAACAGTAGCCATGAGCCAACAAGTCCGCGCCGTCATCGCCCGCAGCAAGGACCAGCCGGTCGAGCTGGTCACGGTCAACGTCCCTGACCCGGGTCCGGGCGAGGCCGTGGTCAAGATCGGTGCCTGCGGGGTCTGCCACACCGACCTGCACTATCGCAACGGCGGCATCAGCTCCGACTTCCCGTTCCTGCTGGGTCACGAGGCTGCCGGCGTGATCGAGAGCGTCGGCGCCGGGGTGACCGAGGTGGCACCCGGCGATTTCGTGATCCTGAACTGGCGAGCGGTCTGCGGCCAGTGCCGGGCGTGCCTGCGCGGCCGGCCGCAGTACTGCTTCAACACCCACAACGCCAAGCAGAAGATGACGCTGGAGGACGGCACCGAGCTGTCCCCGGCGCTGGGCATCGGCGCGTTCGCCGACAAGACGCTGGTCGCGGCCGGTCAGTGCACCAAGGTCAATCCCGAGGCTTCGGCGACGGTGGCCGGCCTGCTCGGTTGCGGCGTGATGGCCGGACTGGGCGCGGCCATCAACACCGGCGGGGTCGGCCGGGGCGACTCCCTTGCCGTGATCGGCTGCGGCGGCGTCGGAATGGCGGCGGTCGCCGGTGGCCGGCTGGCCGGGGCAACGCGGATCATCGCCGTCGACATCGACGAGCGCAAGCTGGCGGCCGCCAGCGAGTTCGGTGCCACCGCGGTGGTGAACTCGCGGACCACTGATCCGGTGGAGGCGATCCGCGAGGCGACCGGCGGCTTCGGCGCCGACGTGGTGGTGGACGCGGTGGGCACCGCCGAGACCTACAAGCAGGCCTTCCTGGCCCGCGATCTGGCCGGCACCGTGGTGCTGGTGGGTGTGCCCGCGCCCGAGACCAGGGTCGAGCTGGGCCTGGCCAACGTCTTCGGCCGCGGCGGCGCGCTGAAGTCGTCGTGGTACGGCGACTGCCTGCCGTCCCGGGACTTCCCGATGCTGATCGACCTGTATCTGCAGGGGCGATTGCCGCTGGACAAGTTCGTCACCGAGACGATCGGCATCGGCGACGTCGAGGCCGCGTTCGCCAAGATGCGCAACGGCGACGTGCTGCGCTCGGTGGTCGTCTTCTGATGAGCGCTCGCACGAAGAGGCAGGCGTCGTGAGCGCCCGGATCCAGCACGCCACCACGTCGGGGACGTTCAACCTCGACGGCGGCAGCTGGGAGGTGGAGAACAACGTCTGGCTGGTGGGCGACGACACCGAATGCATCGTGATCGACGCGCCGCACCGGGTCGAGCCGATCCTGGAGCTGATCGGCGGCCGACGGCTGACGGCGGTCCTGTGCACCCACGCCCACGACGATCATGTGACCGCTGCCCGGCGGCTGAGCGAGGCCACCGGAGCGCCGGTTCGGCTGCACCCGGCCGACGAGGTGCTGTGGCGCCAGACCCACCCCGACTTCGACTTCGTGCCGCTGGCCGACGGCGAGCTGATCGCGGTGGCCGGCACCTCGCTGCAGACCCGGCACACCCCCGGGCACTCCCCCGGCGGCGTCTGCTTCTACGGCGCGGAACTCGGCGCGGTGTTCAGCGGTGACACCCTGTTCCAGGGCGGGCCGGGAGCGACCGGACGCTCGTTCTCCAATTTCGCCACCCTGCTCGACACCATCCGCTACCAGTTGTTCACGCTGCCGCCCGAGACCGTGGTGCACACCGGCCACGGCGACTCGACCTCGATCGGTGAGGAGCTGCCGCACCTGGACGAGTGGATCGCCCGCGGCCACTGAGCGCTCGGACGCCCGGTCGACCGAGGGTGCCGCCGGCTGGGCCGTTCCGGGCGCCGGGTGAGGTGAGCCCGGTTTCCGGTTAGCCTTGGCCGATGACCGACCTGCTCAGCTTTCCCAACCCGGTGAACGAGAAGGCCGCCCGGGTGGTGGCCGCCGGAGTGGTGCTGCTGAGCCTGGCGGCGCTGCTGCCGGGCCTGACCTGGCTGGCCGCCCCGATCGCGGCCGGTTTCCTGCTCCGGGTCGCCTCCGGTCCCCGATTCAGCCCGCTCGGCCTGCTGGCCACCCGGCTGATCGCACCCCGGCTCGGGCCGGCCAGGCTGGTTCCAGGCCCACCCAAGCGGTTTGCCCAGGCCATCGGTGCCACCCTGAGCACCGCCGCCGCGCTGGCCTACCTCGGCTTTGGCGCGGCGGGTCCGGCCCGGCTGTTGCTGGCGCTGATCGTGATCGCCGCGTCGCTGGAGTCGGTCTTCGCCCTGTGCCTGGGCTGCATGCTGTTCGGGCAGCTGATGCGGGCCGGCATCATTCCCGCCGACGTCTGCCTGGCCTGCAATGACGTCGGCCTGCGCTACCGCCAGAATGGGTAGGTGACCTCCGCCTCGCCGGTGCCGGAAAGCGGCCTGCACGCCGATCCGGCACCGAGTGCTGACCCAGCACCCGGCACCACTGCCGCTGCCGCGCTCGCTCGGCGTCCGGACCGGCTCGGCCTGGAGGTGCTGCTGGTCCTCGGGGTGTCGCTGGGCATCTCGGCGATCAGCTCCTGGATCAACTTCCTCGACATCCAGACCCGGGGCGGTTTCCGCAACGCCACCGCCACCCTCAACCCGTCCGAGAGCCCGCGCGCCTGGGTGGACCTGTCCTACCAGCTGCTGGGCATCCTCAATGGCCTGGTGCCGGCGCTGCTGGCCCTGCTGCTGCTGAGCCGGGTACCGGCGCTGCCCGGCTTCGGGATCGGCCTGGACCGGCTGCGGCTCCGGCGTGAAACCCTGCAGGGGCTGGGCATTGCCGCCCTGATCGGACTGCCCGGCCTGGGTCTGGTGATCCTGGCGCGCCACCTGGGCATCAACGCCCAACTGGAGGCCTCCGGGATCGCCGACGTCTGGTACCGCTACCCGGTGCTGGTCGGAGAGGGCATCCAGAACGGGGTGCTGGAAGAGATCGTGATGATCGGCTACCTGCTCACCCGGCTGCGGGCCAGGAACTGGCCGGCCTGGCAGGCAATCCTGGTCAGCGCGGTGATCCGGGGCAGTTACCACACCTACCAGGGCATCGGCGGCTTCGTCGGCAACCTGGTCATGGGGGCGCTGTTCGGCTGGTGGTTCACCCGCACCAGGCGGGTGCTGCCGCTGGTCATCGCCCACAGCGTGATCGACATCGTCAGCTTCGTCGGCTACGCGGCACTGCACGGCCGGGTCGGCTGGATCTGACCCGCCGCCGGCCCGGTACGGCGCGCCCGGGTCGATCGTACGACGGCGCCCGCCGGGCTGTGTCAAGGTCGCAGCATGACCTCGACCGCGGAGATCCGGCACGTTCCGTTCGACGAGAGCGGGCCCTGGCTGCGCGCCATGCGCACCACCCTGCTGGTCGATCCCGGCGCCGGCAGCGAGCAGGCGCTGGCCTGGTGGCGGGAGGTCTGGGACCCCGAGCGGATCTTCGGCGGCTATGCCGAGGGCCGCTGCGTGGCCACCCTGCGGACCTTTCCCACCACCCTGACCGTCCCGGCCGGGCCGGCAGGCTGTGCCGAACTGCCGGTCGACGCGCTCACCCAGGTCACGGTTGCCGCCACCCACCGGCGCCGCGGGCTGCTCACCGGGATGCTCACCCAGTCGTTGGCCGACGCCAAGGACCGGGGCGAGGTGGCCAGCTACCTGAGGGCGGCGGAGTGGCAGATCTACGGCCGGTTCGGGTACTGGCCGGCGGTGCGGG
>JAVEEO010000007.1 GCA_030840415.1 Pseudonocardiales bacterium
CGGGCTGGGATGGGCACGGTGGATCCCTTCGACTCGGGTTTGGGGTAGCAGGAGGTAGCAGGTCTGCCGGTTAACACTTGTGTGATGGGTATGTACATACCTGCGTCTGCCAGGGGAACGACTGAACGTGCTACCTGCTACCCAGAGTTGATCTAGGTAGCACGTGCGCCGGGCTAAGCGCTTCGCGCGTGCGCGCGAAGCCGGCAAGCTGGAGTCTGCTGCTACCCGGGGTAGCACGTGCTCCCGACTTTCTCGCACGAGGCTCATCGGTACCTCTCCGACCCGGCGTCGCCGTCCTCGTTGGGTAGCAGCAGACAGACGCCGGAGAAATACCTGCGACCCTTCACGCCGCCTTCTGCTACCCCGTCGAGGTCACGCATTTCGGACACCAGACGCTTCGCGTCGACCGGTTCCTCGCCCGCCTGCCGGCACCACTGCTCGTACGCCGCCCGGAGATCGTCACGGAACACCCGAACCTCAGAGCGTCCCGGGGCGCGGTGGCAGGCGTCCTCCACGAACAGCGCCACGGTGTCCTGGTCGCGCTCGTAGGCGGCGGTGGCCGTGCTGACGATGGCCGGTTCCTTGAGCCCTAACGTGTGGTACTCGCCGGCTCCGGTGGCCAGCCAGGCGAGGATCGCGCCCCCGTCCTGCGCGAGCTTCTCGCCGAGCCGGGGGTCGCGGCGCCCTTCCGGTACGACCTGGGAGAACGGCAGAAGCCGGATGCGTCGCCAGAACGCCGGGCCACCGGTACGGGCGTCCGGCTTGTGGTTGCCGAGCAGCCACAGCGTGTGTGACGGGGTGAAGGTGAACGGGTCGCGACGCATGAACCGGGCGTTGATCGAGTCACGGCCGGTGAGCTGCTTGATCCGCGCCTCGGCGAACCGCTGGCTGTCCTCCAGCTCCGAGCACACCACCAGGCGGGCGCCGAGCAGCTGGGCCAGCTCGGCCGGGTGTTCGGAGTGCCGGCGCATCATGAGCATCTCAGCCGGCGCGGCCATGGCGTACCCGTCCTCGCCGAACCCGAGCACGTGCATCGCGGCTTCGAGCAGGGTGCTCTTCCCGTTCGCGCCCTTGCCGAAGGCGAACGGCAGCACCTGCTCAAGCACCGTCCCCACCACGGAGACGCCGAGCAGCTGGCGCACGTAGGTGACCATGTCCGGGTCGGCGAAGGTGTCGGCGAGGAACGCGTCGAAGACCTCGGAGCGGCGGTCGAAATCGGGGGCGACCGTCGTGCAGCGGGTGTGCAGGGCAGCCGCGTCGGGTGGCCCGAGCTGGCCGGTGCGCAGGTCGATGATGCCGGCCGGGGTGTTCAGCTCGTACGGTCGGGCGTCCAGCGCCGCGACGTGCACGGTAACGGCACTATCGGAGCGGGCGAGCCGCTCGATACCGGTGACGCCGGTAGCCGACATCATCCGCTGCTTGAACCGCACCCACCCTTCCTCGTCAGGCAGGTCTCGGGCGAGCGCCCGGATGAGTTCGCGGTGCCGTTCGGCGTCGTCCCAGGCCCAGCGGTGCCCTTCCCAGCGAAGCCACTTGCCGCGCTGTGGGCAGTACCGCAGGTTGTGCCCGTGGTGGGCGACCAGGGCCCGGGCCATGCCGTCCTCGGTGGGCCCGAAGCGGGCCGCCTCGGGTGCCGGCTCGGCGAGGACCCGGGCCGCGGTGCCGTCCACCGACGCGAGCACCCGGGCCGCGGTGGGCGGCGGTACCAGCTCGGCGATGGCCTCGGCCTGGACCTGGCCAGCCAGCGGGGTGGGTGTGCCGTAGCCGGCGGCACGCAGCGCCCGGGCCGCCGCCGGATAGTCGCCAGCGTGCTCCAGGAGGGTATAGGCGCCGAACTTGGTGTACGGGTGTTCCTGTTCGAACCCGGTGCTGGAGGAGAACACGTAGAGCCGGTCCCGGTCGGCGGCGTGGCCGGTGGTGGCCGACACCCCCCGGTCCTTACCGGGACGCCGCCAGTACCCGACCGGGCCGCGGGCGAACACCAGGGTCCAGCCGTGCGGGCCGAGGATGTCGGTCCAGCTGGTGCGGGCCTCGTAGTCGTCGCCGGGGCTGGTCGACCCGTCGGAGCGAACCACGGACAGCCGCGGCGTCGCCGGGGTGGCCGGCTCGATGACCGGCGTCTGGTCGAGGCAGCGGAACACGCTGTGCAGGGCGTCGCGCTCGGCCATGGTGATGGTGGGGACGGTGGCCGGTGAGCCGAACGCCACCGTCCACGACTTGCCGGTCTCGTGGACCGGGCCGCCGGACGGGGCGATGACCACCCAGCCGCCCTCGCCGCGGGTCTCGGCGAGGACGTCGCCGCTCGCGGCGCGGGCCAGCTTGGTGTTTCCCGGCACCGGGGCATCAGCAATGCGGTAGAGCAGGTGCAGCCCACCGGACGGGGTCTGTTCGGCGTACCCGTCGGCGGTGACCCGTACCCAGATGTCGCCCAGGCCACCGGCTGCGACGAGGTCGCTGACCTCGCCGAGCATGCCGGCGGCCACGGCGCGACCTTCCAGTTCCAGCATCTCCAGGCCACCGGAGGCGGCGCCGCAGATCAGGCCGAGGCCGGGATGGCCGACGCCGAACCAGCGGGTGATCTGGTCGAGGTCGGGCCGGCGGGTCTGGTAGGTCTTCCATTCGGCGAGGCCGGGCCGCTTGGTGCCATCCACGGCGGCGGGCAGCACCGCGGCGCCTGCGTTGTGCCAGGCGTACGCGGCGGCGAGCACGTCGCTGAGGTTCGACACCTGGCGGCTCCCATGTTGGTTGGACGACTCCTGAGCGAGGCGATCGGCGAGGGTCAGCCCGGTGTTCCACGCAGGATCGGCTGCTCCACCGTGTGGTCGACCTCGTGCACGACACCCTCGAACGCTGAGTCGACGACCGCGGCGAGCTGGTCGAGGATGAAGAACATGGACAGGCGGCCCTCGTTGATGCGGTACCGCAGCCGGGCGGTGACCCGGTCGGCGACGGTGGCACCCTCGAACACCGGCAGCGCCAGTTCGAAGGTGTCGGGGATGGTCAGGTCACCGGAGCCGCCGGCCGCGTTCTGCTCTTCG
>JAVEEO010000187.1 GCA_030840415.1 Pseudonocardiales bacterium
CGCTGGCGCACCGCCCCGCGCCTCCGCGCGGCGGCCACCCGGGTCGCCGCCGAGCTGCGCGGGCCGGGCGCGCTGCCGCTGACCGCCCGTCCGGAGGCGCCGGCGGGCCGGGTGCTGGCCCGCTACAGCGAGTCCGTCGCCGACGAGGCGTCCTGGCTGGCCCAGCAGCTGCGCGCCGAGTGGGACGGCCGGCGGGACTGGACCGGCGGCCAGCGGACCCTGGCCGTGCTGGTGCGCAAGCGCTCGGGCATCGCCCTGATCGCCCAGGCGCTGCGAGAGGCCGGGCTGCCGGTCGAGGTGGTCGACATCGGCGGCCTGCTGACCCTGCCCGAGATCGCCGACGTCCGGGCGATGCTGCAGGTGCTGGCCGACCACAACGCCGGTGGCTCGCTGGCCCGGTTGCTGACCGGGGCCCGCTGGCGGATCGGCCCGGCCGACCTGGTGGCCCTGCACCGGCGGGCCGGCGTGCTGGCCAGGCAGACGGGGATGTCGCTGCGCAACCCCGAGACCGACGGCGCCGAGGGTGCGGGGCAGCAGACCGAACAGGACGAGCGGATCGAGCCGTCCCTGATCGAGGCGCTGGACGATCTCGGCGAGGCCGGCGACTACTCGCCCGAGGGCTACCGGCGCCTCGCCGAGTGCGGTCACCTGCTGCGCCGGTTGCGCCGGCGGCTGGACCTGCCGTTGCCCGACCTGGTGGCCGAGATCGAACGGGCCCTCGGCCTGGACGTCGAGGTGGCCGCCGGGCCCGGTGCCGAGCAGGCCGGCCGGGCCAACCTCGACCGGTTCCTCGACGAGGCGGCCCGGTTCGCCAACGACCGTGCGGGTGCCGGGGTGTCGGCCTTCCTCGGCTACCTGCGGGCTGCCGAGGCCGAGGAGTACGGCCTCAAGCCCGCCACCCTGGAGGTGCTGCCCGACCGGGTGCAGGTGCTGACCGTGCACGGTGCCAAGGGCCTGGAATGGGACGTGGTGGCGGTGGCCGGCCTGGTCGTCGACGGCTTTCCCGACGCCGCCAAGAACCACGACTGGGCCACCGCGCCGGCCCTGCTGCCCTCGCCGCTGCGCGGGGATGCCGGCGACCTGCCGGTGCTGGCCTTCGCCGGCTGCCAGCACTACGGCGACGCCGAGGTTCGGATCGCCGAGCACCGGACCCGGCTCAAGCAGCGGCACCTGACCGAGGAGCGCCGGCTGGCCTACGTGGCCTTCACCCGGGCGCGCAAGGCGCTCTACGCCTGCGGTGCGGCCTGGGGGGCCGGCAGCAAGCCGCGGCCGGCGTCGCCGTTCCTGGAGGAGTTGCGCGAGTCCGCCGACGTCGAGGTCGACGGCTGGTGGGAGCTGGCTCCGGAGGAGCAGAATCCGGCCGCCGGGGTGTCCTCCGGGCAATCCTGGCCGGCCGATCCGCTGGCCGGCCGCCGGCTGCTGGTCGAGCGCGGCGCCGACCGGGTGCTGGCCGCCCTGGCCGAGTTGGGCCACCCGGGCGAGCAAGGCGAGCAGGGCGAGCACCCCGAGCGCAGCCAGCTGGCGGCCTCCCAGCGCAGCCCGCTGGCCAAGGTGTGGGAGCGCGACGTCGAACTGCTGCTGGCCGAGCGGGCCGCCGCGGCCGAGGTGGGCGTGCTCGAGGTGGCGCTGCCCCGGCAGCTGTCGGTCTCGGACGTGGTGACGCTGTCGGCCGATCCGGCCGAGCTGGCCCGCCGGTTGCGCCGGCCGCTGCCCACCCAGCCGGCCAAGCAGGCCCGGCGCGGCACCGCCTTCCACCAGTGGCTGGAACAGCGGTGGGCCGCCGAGTCGCTGCTCGACATCGAGGACCTGCCCGGTGCGGTGGACGAGCTCGCCGACGCCGGCGAGCTGGAGGTCCTCAAGGCAGCCTTCGAGCGCAGCGGCTGGGCCGAGCGCACCCCGATCGCGGTCGAGGTGGGCTTCGAGATGTCCTTCGGTGCCCGGGTGGTGCGGGGCCGGATGGATGCGGTCTTCGCCGAGCCCGACGGCCGCTTCACCGTGGTGGACTGGAAGACCGGCCGGCCACCGTCCGGTGCCCAGGCCCGCGCCCAGGCGGTGCAGCTGGCCGTCTACCGGCTGGCCTGGGCGGCGTTGCAGGGCGTGCCGGACTCCGAGCTGGACCGGGTGGGGGCGGCGTTCCACTACGTCGGTGCCGGCCGCACGATCGCGCCGGCCGACCTGCTCGACGCCGGCCAGCTGCGCGAGCTGATCAACGCCGGCCCGTCCTGATGTCCGGCACCGTCTGCGGTTAGGGGCTGCAGACACCGGCCTCCGGGCGATAGCCTGCCGGATGTGACCAATGACGTTCGTGCCTACGTAACCGACCATTCCGCCGAGCTGCTGGCCGATCTCGACGACTGGCTGCGAATCCCCGGTATCAGCGCCCAGCCCGAGCACCGCGACGACGTGATCCGCAGCGCCGAGTGGTTCGCCGACGCCTGCCGCCGCACCGGTTTCCCGACCGTGGAGATCTGGCCGACGGCCGGGATGCCGACGGTCTATGCCGAGTGGCCCAGCGCCGATCCGGACGCGCCCACCGTCCTGGTCTACGGCCACCACGACGTGCAGCCGGTCGACCCGATCGAGCTGTGGAACACCGACCCGTTCGACCCGACCATCGACGGCCCGGTGCTGCGGGCGCGCGGCGCCTCCGACGACAAGGGCCAGATGCTGTTCCACCTGCTCGGGATCCGGGCACACCTGGCGGTCACCGGTGCCCAGGCCCCCGCCGTCACCCTCAAGTTCCTGATCGAGGGCGAGGAGGAGTCCGGCTCGCCGCACTTCGAGCCGTTGCTGGCCGAGCGGCGCGACCGGCTGGACTGCGACGTCATCGTCATCACCGACACCGGCATGCTGGCCGAGGACATCCCCAGCGCGGTGACCGGGATGCGCGGCATGGTCTCGGCCGAGGTGAGCTTCCACGGCCCCGACCTGGACCTGCACTCCGGCGTGTTCGGGGGCGCGGTGCCCAACCCGGCCGACGCGACCGCGCGGCTTGCCGCGGCCCTGCACGACGCGGACGGCCGGGTCCAGATCCCCGGCTTCTACGACGACGTGCTGGAGCTGACCGACCGGGAACGGGAGCTGCTGGCCAAGGTGCCCTTCGACCAGGAGCGCTTCCTGGCCACCAGCAAGTCCCGGGCGCTGGCCGGCGAGGCCGGTTACTCGACCCTGGAACGGCTCGGGGCCCGGCCGACCGCCGAGGTCAACGGCATCGGCGGCGGCTACCAGGGCCCCGGGGCCAAGACCATCGTGCCCAGCGACGCCTTCGTCAAGCTGTCATTCCGGCTGGTGGCCAACCAGCGCCCGGCGGCCATCCGGAGCGCGATCGAGGCGTTCGTGGCCGAGCACACCCCGACCGGCATCTCCAGCCGGATCACCTGGGAGGGCGAGGGGGTGGCGCCCTGCCTGGTGCCCATCGACAACCCCGCCTACCAGGCGCTGTCGAACGCGATCTGCACCGCCTTCGACGCCGAGCTGATCCTGCCGACCCGGGAGGGCGGCTCCGGGCCGGAGGCGGCGTTGCAGAAGTCGCTGGAGGCTCCGATGGTGTTCCTCGGCGTCGGCCTGCCCGACGACCAGATCCACGCCCCGAACGAGAAGGTGACCCTGTCGATGCTCTACAAGGGCGCCGAGGCGGCTGCCCACCTGTGGCGGGAGTTCGCCGAGCTGGGCCGCAAGGGGCTCACCGGCTAGATTCGGGGAGATGATCGAGCTACTGCCGCCGCAGCCACCGCCTGCGACGCCCCGGTCGACGGGCAGCCGTCGCAGGCTGATGGCGGTCGTCACCGCGGCGGCGCTGGCACTGGTCGTGGTGGTGGCGCTGGTCAACGGC
>JAVEEO010000057.1 GCA_030840415.1 Pseudonocardiales bacterium
TTGCCCGATGGCCTACGACGAGGACCTGGCGGACCGGATCCGACTGGCGCTGTGGGACGAAGCCGGGGTGAGCGAGAAGCGGATGTTCGGTGGCCTGGCCCTCCTGGTCGCCGGCCACCCCGGTAGCCGCTCAGCCCTCGGCGAGCTCGTCGGGCCGCAGTGCCCGCAGCACGCAGAACTCGTTGCCGTCCGGATCGCCCATCACCACCCAGCTGACGTCATCGCCCTGGCCGACATCGACCCGGCGCGCGCCGAGTTCCTCCAGCCGGGCCACCTCCGCGGCCTGGTCGGCCGGCCGCAGTTCCAGGTGCAAGCGGTTCTTTCCGGCCTTGGTTTCCGGAACGCGCAGGAACAGCAGGTCCGGCGACACCCCGTCGGCAGCGCTGCCGGCCGGCGGTTCGAGCACGACCTCGTGATCGCGTTCGTAGGTGCGGCGCCAGCCCAGGGCTGACTGCCAGAAGGCCGCAAGCCGGGCCGGATCGGTGCTGTCGATGCAGATGCACTGGATGCGAAGGGCCATGCCGGTGATCTTTCGCGCAGGCGGGGCATCTCCTCCACTGAATATCTCCGTCCCGGCCATCGCCGCAACCGCCGCCCGCCGCGCCGATCCGACCGCCTCCGGGCGGCAAATGGTTCACTGGAGGAGATGGAGTCGACGTTGATCCACCCGACCAGTACTGCCGTATGAACAGGCGCCGGTGGTTCGTGACCCTGCCCCTCGGTGCGTGCGCCGCCGCGCTCAGCCTGCTCCTGCTCGGCATGGAGCCGGTCGGCGACGTCCGGACGGACAGCCAGCGCCGGCCAGCCGGCAGTGCGCCTCCCACCACCAGGGCTCTCGGCCAGCCCTTCGCGACTCCGACGCCTTCGGCCACCGACCGGCCGACGGCGTCGGCTACGTCGTCCAAGGCGACCAAGGCGGCCAAGGCGGCCAAGGCGGCCAAGGCGTCCAAGGCAGCCACCCCGAGCCGGTCTCGCACCCCGGAGTCCGCCCGGGCCGAGGCGGCTCCACCGATCAGCCGGGTGCCGGTCGATGGCCCGGGAATCCAGGCGGCGGCCGACTATGCGACCTCGCGCGGCTACCGGGTCGGGCTCGCGGTGCTCGACACCAGGACCGGCAAGCTCTGGGGCGCCAGCGAGCATGCGAGCCTGTTCGCCTCGGAGTCGGTGGTGAAGGTCTTCATCGCCACCCGGCTGCTGCTGGCCGGGCAGTTGACCGGCAGCGCCGCCGACACCGCCTTCCGGATGATCGCCCGGTCCGACGACGGGGCGGCCGACGCGCTGTACGGATACGCCGGTGGCGACGACGTGCTGCCCTGGATCGCGGCGCACTACGGCATCGCCAACCTCGGAACGCCGCCCATCCGGGACGGCTGGTGGTCCAACACCCACATCAGCGCGGCCGGCCTGGTGCAGTTCTACGCCAAGGTGAAGGCCGATCCCGTCGTCTGGCCGTGGCTGTCCAAGGCGATGCATGCCGCCACCGGGTACGGCTCGGACGGCACGTACCAGTTCTTCGGCCTCAAGCAGGCCGACCCGAACGCCGCCATCAAACAGGGCTGGGGCCAGGACGACGACGACTGGTCGGCGAGTTCTGACTTCAACTCCACCGGCTTCGTCAACGGCGACCGCTATGCCGTGGCGATCCTGCTCAAGGGCCCGTCGTGGCAGTACCGCACCGGCGTCCCTGCCATGGTCAGTTCGGTGGCCCGCAGGCTGATGCCCGGCGGCGTACTGCGTCCCTAGATCGCCTGCGGAGAAACACCGGTCAGGACAGGTAGTCCTCACATCCGCCGGTGCGGTGGGTGTCCAGGGTGAAGCAGTGGAATCCGCCCCCGAACAGCCGCCGGTGCCGGTGCCGGACCGGGATGGTGGTGAAGCCTTCGGCGTCGAGCATCTTGCGGATGCCGGTGCAGTCCTGGTTGACCAGCACGGTGTCCTCGTCGACGGACAACACGTTGAGGTCTATGTAGGCGCTGGTCAGCACCATGTCGTCGTCGTCGTAGACCGGGAAGTCACCCGCGTCCGGCGGTGGCGGGATGAGGAACTTCCATGACCGCAGGGATTCTGGCAGCAGGTCACGCACCCCCTCGTGCCGGGCGATGAAGACGCCGGGCTTGAGCGCCAACAGCATGCTGTCGATGTGGCTGTCGGCCATCCGGTAAACCCGGTGCAGGCGATAGCGGTCGCCGAGGTGGCGCTCCAGCCAGTCCGCCGCCATCCGGTGGTTCTGTTGAGCGACGTTGACGACGAGATCACGCCCCAGTCGCAGGATCTGTGCGCCGTCGATCATCATCTCCAACCCGACGTCGAACGGGCTGGGCCGGGGATCGGCGATCGGCTCGGTGGGACCACCTTGCGTGGTCGAGACGTCACGGGCGTATGACAGGTCGAATGACATGTCGGTCAGCAACGGGCGAGGCATGGTGGTCCATCGCGCACCCGCCTCGTAGTAGCTCTGGAAGATGCCGGCAAGCAGGCGGGTCTCGAGGTAGCGGGAGCGCACCATGGGGGGCGTCTCGATGATTTCATCGCCCAGGATAAGGGTGTTGTCGCGAATGTTGAGTGCCGGTGTCGGCGCCACCTGCCATCCCAGGCCCGCGACGACCGGTACGTCCGAAGGCAACCTCAGTGGCCGATGGACGGTGATTCCCAGTCCAGCGAGGGTTTCGGCGAGGTTCTCGACGTCTTCGTGGAGTTCCTCGGTATAGCGCTTCTTGATCTTCCAGCTTTCTGCGCTGTGGCTGCTGCCACTGGTTACCAGCCGCGGATAGGCCCAGTCACTCCGGATCCCGGTCAGGTTCTCGTGATGGAACAGTTCGAAGGTCACGTCCCGGTCGTGGGACAGGTAGTTCTCGGCGGAACCGACCACGATCTCACGCAGCGGAGTGAAATCGTCGTGGCTGTTGAGCTGCATCGCAGGGTCCTCTCCTACGCTAGTCAGGTGGGCTTGCTCGTATACCGCGTAGCCGGGCTCAGTAGCCGGCGCTCAGGTGCAGGTCGTTGTCCCTGGTAGCCACCAGGAAGCTGCGCTCGAACGTGAGCACCACCTCTCCGGTTGACTTGATCCCCGCGGTGCGGCAGTCCACGATGCCCTGCCCGGGGCGGCTGGCCGACAGCCGTTTGCCGGTGATTTCGCTTTCCGCGTACAGGGTGTCCCCCACGAACACCGGGTGGGTCAGGCGGATCCGGTCCCACCCCAGGTTGGCGATGGCACGGCCGCTGGTACTGCGTGCCGTCATGCCGCCGACGATGCTGAGAGTCACCAGGCTCGACACCAGCGGCTGCCCCCACGGACCCTCGGCGCAGAACGCGGCATCGATGTGCAATGGCGAGGCGTTCATGCTGAGCATGCTCATCAGGACGTTGTCCATCTCGGTGACGGTCCGGCCCGGGCGGTGCTCGATGACCGTTCCCACGAGCAGCTCCTCGTAGCAGAAACCGACCACCTCGCGATAACGGTTGGATCCCACTCTCCGGTAACCGCTGGGCTGCCCGTCCTGGGCGACCTCCTCGGTCGGAGGCGGCGTGGTCACAGCGTGGCCGTCAGTTCACGGACGTGGTCGGCGAACGTTGCCAGCCGCTCGTGGCTGATGTCGGATCGGAGCATTATCCGGATGCCCGCTTCGCCCCGCGGCACGATCGGGAAGAACACCGCGGAGCTGTAGAAACCACGTCGGTAGAGTTCGGCCGATATCCGCACCGCCTGGTCCCCGTCGCCGACGGTGATCCGGCGGACCGGCAGGCCGTTGCCGGAGAACGAGGTAGGCAACAACTCGTCGAAGTACTCGACGTTGGCTTGCAGTTGGCGCTGCAAGCGCCCGAGTTCAGGCGAGCGGTGAATCGCCGCGCTGGCCAGTGATGCGCCGGCCAGGGCCACGCCCATATCCTGCGACCACCCCAGCGGCCCGCCGTGCCGGGCCAGCAATCCCGCGAGCCGGGGGTTGCCCAGCATTGCGAGGCCGCCTCCGGTCCCGAAACCCTTGCTGAGACTGGCAACGATGATCGTCAGCTCGTTCATGGTCAGTTGCGACCGCACGAAACCCTCCCCGCGCTCGCCCATGAGCGATAGGGAATGCGAGTCGTCGATGAACAGGAACAAGCCGTAGCGATCCTGCAACTCCTGCAAGCCCTCCAGCGCAGCGGCGCCTCCCATCGAGTAGACCCCGTCTGCGATGTAGGCGACGTTGGGGTAGCGACGGCAGACGTCCTCCAGGTAGTCGAGGTCGTTGTGGGGCGAGGTGAGTACCAGGCTCTCGTCGGCGCAGATGGGCTTGACGTAGGTCATGCAGAAGTGACAGAACCGGTCGAAGACCATCACTCGCGGGCCGCCGGGCGCCAAGTGGCCCGATGCCAGCAGCGGCAGAATACCCGCGGTCACGGAACTGCAGGATTGACCGAGCACTGCCTGGGCGTCGAACAGGTCGCTCAGCTCTTCCTCGAGCCGTCCGAGCAGTCGATGCCGGATACGGGTGGTCGAATTGGCCAATCTGGTGGTACCAGCCTCACGCAGTGCCTCGATGGCGCCGTCGATGACGGCTGGGTGGTAGTTGATGCCGAGGTAGGCACAGGAGCACATGTTGGTGAACTTGTGATCGCTCTCGGACACCACGAAGTCATTGCTGGACTCGACACCCACCTCGATGCCGATCAGTCCGTGGTCCGCGGCGGCCTGCCAGACCGGATCGGCGGTCCGAACCATCTTCTCGCTGTTTCGATAGTGATGGGGACCTAGCACCTGTTGCTGGACATCTGTCTGGGTCATCCTGGCTCCTCATGAGGCGTCACGTGTTGTCGGGAGAGCCGGCCGTCGAATCGGCCGGTACGAGAGGCTCGAACTCCTCCAGCAGTCGCCGGGAGGCGTCGAAGAAAGGCCGTCCCACCATCGAGCCGCCCACGGTGGTGATGCCCTGGCCGCTGCGCTCGGCGGCGGTGACGACCTGGTGCGCATGCTCGAGTTCCGCGGCGCCGGGTGAGAAGACCTCGTTGATGACCTCGACCTGCCGAGGGTGCAGAGCGATCTTGCCGCTGTAGCCGAGTGCCAGCGCGCACTCGGCCTCCCGACGTAGCAACGACAGGTCGGTCAGGTCGAACAGCGGTGAGTCGATCACCTCGATTTTCGCTGCTCGCGCGGCGTTGACCAGCAGGGACCGGGCATAGACCAGTGGTTCCCAGGCCAGTCCGATTCCCAGCGCCGCGGCGTAGTCAGCGGATCCGAAGATCACCGCGCGCAGCGGGGCCGAGGTGCTGGTGATCTCGGCAAGGCGCTCGAGCCCGCGTGGGGTCTCCATCACCGCCAGCAGTTCCAACTCGGGACAGCCATCGCCGAGGACTGCCTCGACGATCTCCAGATCCCGGGCAGACTCGACCTTCGGCACCAGCACGATGTTCGCCTTGACGGGAAAGTCCCGCAGTGCGAGCAGGTCGCGCAGGCCGGCCGGCTCGGTGACGGTGTTGATGCGCACCGCGCAGCGGGTCGGCGGGCACGCGCCGGCGAAGAAGTCGCGCGCCTTGAACCGCGCTTCCTCCTTGCGGGCCAGCGGGACGGAATCCTCCAGGTCGACCAGGCAGATGTCCGCGCCGGACTGGTAACAGTGGGCGTACCGGTCTTCTGCGATCGCCGGAGTGCACAGCATCGAACGGCAGTAACGGGTGTACACCTCAATGCTCCCGGTTCACATCGATGAGGATCTTGCCCGAGGTGGTTCGGGCGGCCATTGCCGCGTGGGCGTCCCCCACCCCGGCAAGGGCAACGGTTCGGTCTATCCACGCGACCAACTGGCCACGCTTGGCCAGATCGAAGAGCTCTGCTGCCATGCCGGCCAGCAGCGTCCGGTTCTCGACCACGTGCCGCATCCAGAAGCCGGCGCAGCCGATCGACCGCTCGATCAGATCGTCCGTCGACACCCGCACCGGTCCATACTGGTCACTGCCCCCATCAGCTGCTGCCCGCCAGCCGACGGTGACCAGCCGTCCGAACGGCGCCAGGCCGTCGAGTGCCGCCCGAGCCAGCCCGCCGCCGACGGAGTCCACGAAGAGGCCGACCCCGCCGCCGGAGGCATCGCGCAGCTGTTCGCCGAGATCGTCTGCCGCGGGATCGAGCACGTGGTGAGCGCCGAGGTCGCGGAGCCGGGCGCGCTTGCCGACAGAGGAGGCCAGGCCGATCACCGGATGAGCGCCGTAGGCCAGCGCCAGCTGGATGGCCAGATGCCCGACCCCGCCAGCAGCCGCGGACACGCCAACGGCTTCACCGGAGCGCAGCCTTCCGGCAAGTATCAGCGCGCCATAGGCAGTGCTGCCCTGTTCCAGCAAGCCGACCGCCTGATCGTCGCTGAGGTGGTCGGGCAGCTCGACGGTGTACCGGTCCTCGGCAGCCACCACCTGCGCGTAACCGCCGCCCTCGCGCAACAGGACGGCCACCCGGCACCCGTCCGAGCGACGAACCCCCACGGCGTCGACGCCGAGCACGGCAGGAAGAGCCAACGGTTGGTACTGGCCGGAGCGCCGCTCCAGGTCGTCGTAGTTCACGCCGGCCAGCCGCACGTCGACCAGGCTCTGCCCCGCTGCTGCCAGCGGTTCCGGCAGCTCTTCGACTGCCAACACCTCCGGGCCGCCGGTGCGGCGCATCACCACGGCTTTCATCCGCTGCTCACCGGGAGTTCGGCCAGCCGGCCGTGCTCGGAATCGGTCGTGCCCGCCAGTTCGTCGAACAGGGAGAGCACCTGGGTCTGCATGGTCCGAGCGGCCGCCAGATCCGGGGCGACCACGCAGTAGGCAACGCTTCGGTCGGGCATCAGGGTCGAAGTGAGCACGACCCCGGTTCCGGTTGCCTTGTCGAAGGCCAGTCCGGCACCGGCAAGCTGCTCGACTGCGGCCGCGAACGAGGGCACCACCCAGTCGTGCAGTTCCATAATCACCCGCTGATCCCGGTGCTCCGCGGCAAGCAACCTGTCGTTGATGACGACGTGCAGGTGGGTGGAACCACTCATCCGGGCGTTCGTTTCGCTGATGAAGAGATCTCCTGCCGGCGTCAGTAGCGCATCGACGCTGAGATAACCGCGATAGCCGATCGCGTGATAGGCGCTGGCCAACGCCATTCCGACTGCCACCAGCGCGCTTCGAGCAGCCAGGTTCAATACCTGCGGAGGAACGATCTCGCCGATGGGAAGCGGCGACATCAGGATCTCACCGACACCGACCGGTACCGGACCGTCGTCGCCAACCAGGTACTCGCTGTACACGGTGTCGCAGCCGGTCAGGTAGTGCTCGACTATCAGCCGGTGCCGACCCCCTGCGGTGAGTCGATTCCAATGCTGGTCGAAGTAATCGCACACCGCTGACGCATCGGCAAGTACTGCCGAGGTGAACGCGCCGGCCGCTCGCACCCCGGCAACGGGACTCAGAATCTCGTTTCCATAACCGCCAGCGGCAAATTCCTGCTTGACGATCGCGCTGTTGCCCGCCGCGAGCAAGTCGCTGACCATGGCCTGCGCTTCGGCACGGCGGCCCGTGGCCAACCCTGCGACGAGGGGCACGCCTACCCCGGCCGCGATTGCCCGGAAGCACGCCTTGCTGTTGAGAAAGGCATCGCCGCCCTCAGCGCTGAAAGCGTGACCCGGCACCTGCAGGCCCACCGCGGCAGCCAGCCGCATCACGGGCACGTCCTTGTAGACGGCCAGCATCCGGTCGACACCTCGCTCCCGCACGACCGCTCGCACCTGCTCGCGGAAGCCGGCGTCGGCGATCCGGTCAGGGGTGAGGAGATCGGCGCCGAGCCCATCGGGGGGTGGGCACAGCACCAACAGCGATTCCGGCTCGGTAGCGGTCAATCCGGTGACGTAGTCGCGGTAGTCGGCTGGAGGCTGGTATGGCAGGAGCAGTACGTCGCCAGCACCCGCGAACCACAAGAGTCGCTGTGCCGCACACCCGCCGGAGCGCCGTTGGGCGGGGCTGAGAGCTACCAGTTCGCCTGCCATCTCCTCGGTTCGGCTGTTGCCGACGATCAGGGTGCTCACAACTGTCACCTCTCAAGGATGCGAACTGGACACTTCAGCGCATTTATACCGTTAGTCCCCATTGAGCACTAGAGGGATGTACGGGTTTTTCTGGTCGCCGGAGCACAGCGCCATGATCACTTCATCGCTGGCTGGCGGGAGCCTCCATGCGACCCGTCGGCCAGTAGCGGAGACCCGGCAACGGTTGCCCATGGCGGCAAAGGGCTCTTGTCAATATATAAGCAGAATGTTACTTTTTCAGCCCGCTCCTAGTAGATTCTTAGGTTTCACAGGTTTGAGGTATTTATCCATCCCTAGTCCGAGGAGAACCCCCGTGAGAATCAGGTCCGAAAGAGGCGTCCACCCGCGCCGGCTGCGCAGAACCATGACCGCCGTGGCCGCGGCTGTCGGCATCAGCGCCGGCATGCTTGCCATCCCGACGTCGGCATATGCCATCCCGCTCGGCGGCTGGTGCTACGACCAGTGGTACGACGTATCGAGCGTCGGCAGCGTCACCCAAACGCCGCTGATCCCGACCAGGAGCTTTCAGAACAGCAGCAGCAGCACCACGGTCACCTGGAGCGAGAGCTACACCAACTCCACCACGTACCAATCCACCTACTCGACCACCACCACGTTCTCCGGCGGCATCGACCTCGGGATCATCAAGATCGGAGTGAACTCGGCGCAGACGAGGACCACCCAGACCAGCATCACCGTGACCACGACCTCGTCCTTCAGCGCGCCGGTCCCGCCGCTCACCACCGCCTACGCGGACTACGGCACGTACAAGCTGCAGACCTCCGGGACGTACAACGAGGAGAAGTACGGCTGCGATAACCACGACTTCGCCACGTTCAAGAGCGGCGCGCTGACCGCGTACAGCCTGACCAGCGTCGGTTGGCACTACTGGGACTCGAGCGGCGGGAACAGCAACCTGTAATGCGCTCCTGATCCGGCCGTCTCGTCACCGCGCGAGGTACTGAGCGGGGGCGAGGCGGCTGGCGGTGGTGCGGTTGATCGGCCTCCCGCTCGACAACGGCCTCCAATCCCGCTAGGGCGGGATAGCGTCGTTGTCGATTGGTCAGCGAGGCTGGAAGGAAGCACGATGCCCTCATCGGTGGGTGCGGTGCTGGTGACCGGTTGCTCGTCAGGCATCGGACGGGCCACCGCCTTGTTACTGGCAGACCGCGGGCACACGGTCTACGCGACGGCTCGCCGTCGGGCTGCGCTGGCCGATCTGGCGGCGGCCGGCTGCCGCACTCTGGCACTGGATGTCACCGACGAGCAGTCCCGGCAGGCCGCCGTCGACACCGTGGTCGCCGAAGCGGGTGCGGTCGGCGCGTTGGTCAACAACGCCGGCTATTCCCAGTCCGGCGCGCTGGAAACCCTGGATCTCGACGAGGTCCGCCGGCAATTCGAGACCAACGTCTTCGGGCTGCTGCGGATGTGCCAACTGGTGCTGCCCGCCATGCGCGACCGCGGCGCCGGGCGGATCGTCAACGTCTCGTCCATGGGAGCGAACTTCACCTTTCCCGGCGGCGGCTCGTACCACGCGACCAAGTACGCGGTCGAGGCGCTGTCGGATGCGCTGCGCTTCGAGGTCGCCGGCTTCGGAGTCGGTGTCACGGTCATCCAGCCGGGAATCATCCGAACGTCGTTCAGCGAGCGGGCGGTCGCCGAGGTACCCGGGCCGGGCCGCCGCCCCGGGCCGTACGACGAGTTCAACCGCAGCGTGGCCGAGGCCACCCGCGAGGTCTACCAGCGCGGTCCGCTGGCCAGGCTGGGCGGTGAGCCAGAGACGGTGGCGAAGGTGATCGCCCGCGCCATCACCGCGCGGCGGGCGCCGGTGCGGATCCGGGTCACGCCGTCGGCGCACTACCTCGTGGCCCAGCACCGCTTGCTGCCGGCCCGGGTCTGGGACCGGTTCCTCCGCTCGCAGTTTCCGACCCCGGCCCGCTTCTGACCGGGCACGGCTACGCGGCCCTGAAAACGCTCGTCCGAGATCTGGACGTACGCGCCGATCGCGCTACGCTCTCGGTGGGCACGTGCACGATTTGATCGGATTTCACCCGGCAACCGCGGACGGCCCGTCACCCGCCCGCGCTGTCCAGGAGTTCCGATGCCGCTTCCCCGCCGCCGTCTTCGTCGTATCCGATCAGCCCTCGGCGCGAGCCTTGCCGGCGGCGCCCTGGTGGCGGCCGCCCTGGTCGCGGCCGTGTTCACCGGCTCCGCGCCGGCCGCCGCCGCCAGCACCCCGCCGCGCGGCGACGTGATCGCCAACCTGTTCGAGTGGAACTGGAACTCGGTCGCCACCGAGTGCAGCACCGTGCTGGGCCCGAACGGCTACGGCGGGGTCCAGGTCGCGCCACCGCAGGAGTCGGTGACTCTGGCAAGCTCCGGGCACCCGTGGTGGGAGGTCTACCAGCCGGTCAGCTACCAGGTCAGCAGCCGGATGGGCAACCGCGCGGCCTTCGCGGCGATGGTCTCCACCTGCCACAACGCCGGGGTCAAGGTCTACGCCGACGCGGTGCTCAACCACATGACCGGGCAGAACAGCGCCGGCTCGGGTTACGCCGGCACCACGTTCAG